>DASPNK010000185.1:0-3752 GCA_035626575.1 Planctomycetota bacterium
CGTCGCGACGACGTCTTCGCGCCCGGCGCCGTCGGAGTCCCCGCTCATGGAATTCCAGTTCGCGAAGGCCCTCGGCCGCCTCGGCACCGAGTCCGCCTTCGAAGTTCTCGCGCGCGCCCGCGCTCTCGAAGCGCAGGGGCGGAACATCGTCCACCTCGAGATCGGGGAGCCCGATTTCGACACGCCGAAGAACGTGATCGACGCCGGCGTCAAAGCGCTGCAGTCGGGTTGGACGCACTACGGGCCGGCGCAGGGGCTGCCGCAGCTTCGCGAGGCGATCGCGCAGGAGATCGGGCGCACGCGCGGCTTCACGCCGTCGCTCGACGAGATCCTCGTGTGCCCGGGCGCGAAGCCGATCATGTTCTATCTGCTCCTCGTCCTCTGCGAGGAGGGCGACGAGGTCGTGTACCCGAACCCAGGGTTCCCGATCTACGAGTCGATGATTAACTGGGTGGGCGCCAAACCGGTGCCGTGCCCGATCCTCGAGAAGAACGACTTCGGCTTCGACCTCGACGCGTTCCGCAGGCTGATCACGCCGAAGACCAAGCTGGTCATCCTCAACACGCCGAGCAATCCGACCGGCGGCGTCCTCGCGCCCGAGCTTCTGGAAGGAATCGCGCGCATCGCCCGCGACCATAAGTTCGTGGTCCTCAGCGACGAGATCTACGGCCGCATCATCTACGACGGCTCGCTCGCCTCGATCACGAAGTTCGACGGCATGCGCGAGCGCACGGTGATCCTCGACGGCTTCTCCAAGGCCTACGCCATGACCGGATGGCGGCTCGGCTACGGCGTCGGGCCGAAGGAGATCATCCAGCGGATGACCAAGATGCAGATCAACAGCGCGTCGTGCACCGCGAGCTTCACGCAACTCGCCGGCGTCGAAGCGCTGACCGGCCCGCAGGACGCCGTGACGCACATGGTCGACGTCTTCAGGAAGCGCCGCGACCGCATCGTGAGCGGCCTCAACGCGATCCCCGGCATCTCCTGCCGGACGCCGAAGGGCGCCTTCTACGTGTTCCCGAACATCACCGGGACCGGGATGACGTCGCGGCAGTTCGCCGACGCGCTGCTCAACGACTTCGGCGTCGCGGCGCTCGCGGGCACCGCGTTCGGCGCGTTCGGCGAAGGCCACCTGCGCTTCTCGTACGCCACCTCGTTCGAAGCCATCGACGAAGGCCTCGCGCGCGTTCGCAAGTGCGCCGAGGCCGTCCTCGCGAAATAGCCGGCGGGCCGACGCGGAGGGACGCGCGATGACCGGAGCGTGCGACTTCCGCAGCGACACCGTGACGCGACCGTCGCCCGCCATGCGCGAGGCGATGGCGCGCGCCGAGGTCGGCGACGACGTCTTCGGCGACGATCCGACGGCGCGGGCGCTGGAGGAGGAAGGGGCGCGCGTCCTCGGCAAAGAGGCCGCGCTCTTCTGCCCGACCGGCGTGATGGCCAACCAGATCGCCGTGCGCGTGCAGACGCGGCGCGGCGACGAGGTGATGCTCCACGAGGGGTGCCACGTCTACCGTTGGGAGCAGGGCGGGCTCGCCGCGCTTCACGGGATCCAGGCGCGCGCCCTCCAGGGTCCGCGCGGCGCCGTGCCGGTCGCGGCGTTCGAAGCCGAGATCCGGCCCGACGACCAGCACTATCCGCGCACGTCGCTGATCGTGCTGGAGAACACCTTCAACTACGGAGGCGGCTGCACGCTCGCGCCGGACTACGTCGCCGAGGTCGGCGCCCTGGCCAAGCGGCGGGGATTGAAGCTTCACCTGGACGGCGCGCGCCTCTGGAACGCCGCCGTCGCGACCGGCTCGACGCCCGCCGCGCTCGCCGCGCCGTGCGACACCGTCGCGCTCTGCCTCTCCAAGGCGCTCGGCGCGCCCGCCGGCACGCTGCTGGCCGGCCCCGCGGCGTTCATCGCCGAAGCGCGCCGTGCGCGCAAGCTCCTGGGCGGCGGCATGCGGCAGGTCGGGGTGCTCTGCGCCGCGGGCCTCGTCGCCCTCCGCGAGGGCCCCGCCGCGCTGCCTGCGGACCACGCACGGGCGCGCCGCGTCGCGGCGTTCCTCTCCGAGCTGCCGGAGTTCGACGTCATCCCGCCTGAAACCAACATCGTGGTCGCGACGCATCCCCGCGCCGACGACGTGATCGGCGCGCTCGCCGCCCGCGGCGTGCGCGTCGTCGGCTTCGGCCGCGGCCGGCTCAGGGTCACGCTGCACCGCGACGTCGACGACGCCGACGTGGCGCGCCTCGAAGAGGCCTTTCGCGCGACCGCGGCGGCGCGTCACGCGTGATCGAAGCCGGAGGCGCCGCGATGCATCTCTTCCTCGGGCCCCGCGGGCCTCGGAACTTCCGGCGCGTTTTCTGGTGGGTCGTCGTCGCTCCGCAGATCCTCATCGCCCTCATGGCCGCGGCGTTCCTGCTCTCCTACGAGGGACCGTTGCCGTAGTGACGGAGGCGAACGCCTGGGCGCGCCTCTTCGCCGACGTCCCGGCGGGCACGGCAGCGCGCTTGCGGCGCGCGCGGCGGTTGCGTCGAGCCGATCCGCCGACGCCGCGCGGTCCGCGTCCGCGCGACCTCGACTGCGGCGAGGTCGGCGTCGCGTGCGGCGAGGCGCACGGAGCGGCGCTTCTCTCCCCGCCATCGTCGTCAAAGACGTCCGGCCATGCACCCGTCACCGGCGCGCCCCCTTGCGCGAGGGGTTCCGCGACGAAGGAATCTTCGCAATCGCAGGTCCGCGGGGGTCGGCGGGCCGTCCGGCCCGCACGGTCCGCCGGCGGCGCCCTTCAGCGGAGGCCGAAAGGCGCGCCGTCCGGCGCAAGGCGGCCTTGCCGGCCCCGTCCCCGCGTCTGGTACGCTCGCCGCCCGTTCACGGCCGCGTCTTTGCGGCCGACGCGACTCTTCCCTCCGTGAGAAGTCCGCCATGACCAAGACGCTTTCCGCCTTCGCCCTCCTCTGCGCGTTCGTCGCGCCCGCCGCGGCGCAGACGCTGATCCACGTTCCCGACAACGCGCCCCCGCTGACCGCGGGGAACACGATCCCCTTCGGCTCCGCCGCCTACACCTACATGGTGAAGATCCCGGCGTCGTTCCTGCTCGCCACGGACACGCGCATCGACGAAGTCGCGATGATGCCGGCGTTCACCGGCACGTGGACGGCGCCGAACATCCTTATCGGGTTCGGCCACCTGCCGACGACCGTGCCGTGCCCGTTCACCTTCCCCGGACCGGGCGCCGCCACCATCGGATCGTTCCTCGACTTCACGGTGGCCTACAACTCGGCGACGCAAGGCCCGCTGAGCTGGCCCTGCGTCAACAACGCCTGGTGTCCCCTCGGATTCGCCGCGCTCGGCGGCACCGGCTTCGTCTGGGACGGCGTGCACGACGTCGGCTTCTACTTCACGTATTCCGGCGCGAGCGGCGGCGGATCGATCCGTCGCGCCCCGAACGGGCCGAACACGCGGACCTACGCGGCGTCCTATCAGGCCGCGACGAGCACCGCGTGCGAAGCGCTCTTCGCCGCGTACGTGCAGCTGACGGTGTCGCCGAACGGCGGCCTCAACGCGAACTTCACTCCGACCTCGGCGTCGGGCGCGGCCGCGCTGACGGTGAACTTCTTCGATGCGAGCACGAGCGACGATCCGAACGGGATTCAGTCGTGGGCTTGGGACTTCGACGGGGACAACGTCGTCGATTCGACGGCGCAGAACCCGACGTTCGTCTACGTGACGCCGGGCGTCTACACGGTGTCGCTTACGGTGACGG
>DASPNK010000186.1:0-10325 GCA_035626575.1 Planctomycetota bacterium
GGCGGCGGCGGCGGCGCACGCGGAAGCGCAGGCGCCGCCTTCGCACAGGCACCAACGCCACGACAGCCCCGCCGGGACGACGATCCCGGGAAGGAGGAGGGCGAAGATCCAGACGCGGAGCGAAGTCACGACGCGAGCTTATACGGAGTCGAGGCCGGCGGGGTAAGGGCGCGCGGCACATCGGCGGCGCCCCGTCCCGGCGAAGGGACGCCGCGGGGCGCCGCCGTCCTCGCGGCGGGACGGTCGTCGGTCGCAACCCCCGACCGGCGCGCGGTCAGCCCGCGCGCTTGAAGAGATCGAGGAACCGGTCTTCGAACTCCTTGAAGAGGCCGTACCGATCGAGCTCCGTCTTCAGCTCCAGCGCCTTGTTGCGGTCCTGCCGCGCGGCCGCAAAGAGTTTTTCGATGCGGTCCATGACCTCGGGCGGCGGGGGCTTGCGCTTCGGCTCGGCGGGCGCGGGCGGCGGTTCGTTCGCGTCGGCGCCGGCGTCGGACGCGGCCTCGGCGGACATCTCCGACTCTTCCTCGCCCTCTTCTTCGTCGTCGGGCGACTTGCCGGCGGCTTCGCGGGCGGCGCGTTGCAGATTCTCGAGGTGCTCGACGAGGCTGCGTTCGATCTTCTCCGCTTCGGCGCGCATCGGCGCGAGGTCGACCTGCACGCCGAAGAGCCGGCCGAAAACGTCGAGCACCGCCGCCGACGCCTTCGGGTTGGGGAGCGGCGCGGCGAAGAACGGGATCTCGCCCATGAGGCAGAGCCCCGGCACCTTTCGCGCGGTCGCGGCGGCGAGGAACACGCCGTTGAGGCCGCTGATCTCGCCCTCTTCGAGGAGCGTGGTCTTCTCCATGCGCAACTCGGGCAGCAGATCCTCGCGCGTCGCGACTCCGAACACGCGGGGCGCCGCGGACGGGTGCAGCGGCGTGGCCATCGCCGCGAACGTCACCACGCGTTCGACGTGGTGGGCGGCGGCGATCTCCATCAACGCCTCGGCGTAGCGGTACGCCGCGGCGTTCGGTTGACGGTCGCCCGCGAGCACCAGAAGGTCGCGCTCGCCGCGCGGATTGCGCCAGGCGTAGAACACGCTGCGCGGCAGCGGCTCGAGGCTCACCAGCCCCTTCTTGACGGTGATCGACTGCGGCTCGAAGTACGGCGTCGCGTCGAGCTCCGCGATCGGTTGGGCGTCGAGCTGACGCGCGAGGTAGTTGCCGGCGATCTGGGCGACGCCGCCCATCCCGGGCCACACCGCCACCAGCCACGGACGCCTCAGGTTGGATGCCATGTCGCCCTTGGTTTTACGTCCCGCGGGTCCGCGCGCGACACGAACCTTCGGAAAGCCGCACGCCGCCGGCCCCGCTGCGGCGTCGCCCGCTTCCGCGGACATAGATTCGGCGGCGGCGGTCGCCGTCGCGGCCGTCCGCGAGTCCGTCGCCGTTCGGCGCTTCGAGTCGCCTGCGAACCGCGGCGCGGAGATTCCGTTCCGTGGTCCATGCGACGGTGCACCGGACTCTTCGCCGAGGCTTTCCGGACCGTCGACGCGCGCTTCGCGGCGTACGTCACCTTCGTGCTCCTCGGCGGCGTCGGCGCGGGGGCCATGATCGCCATGCGTCGCTCGACGCCGGTCCCGCCGGCGCCCGTCGAACCTGGGGTCGTCGACGTGCGGCCTGGAGAGTCCCGGGCCTCGGCGGCCCCCGTCGTGCGCTACGGCGGCGACGCCGTCGGCGCCTTTGAGCGGCCTTTACAGGTCGAAGAAGACCCCGACGTCGATGCCGCGCCGGCGGCGCCTCCGGACGACGGCGCGTCCTGGTTCGTCCCGCTTCCGGACGCCTGGCGTCCCACCGACGGCGCGGACTACGAGGTCGAGCTCCGCATCGGGCTCGCCATGCCGGAGGACTTCTGCTCGACGACCCGTCGCCCAGGTGAGGAGAACGCCTCCTGGCACGCCGTGACGGCGCGCACGCGCGACGGCCGGCTCGCGGTGGACCCTCCCTTGCGCCGACGGGTCCGGGACGCTTGCGAACGCCCATGTCTGGGCGAGCTCCGGCTCGCTTCCATCGTTTCGGTGAAACCTGTCGGCGCCCTGGTGCGGTCGAGCGTGGCGTTGCCCGCGTCGCTGCGCGCGCCCGCGGGCGTCGTGTCCTGCGCGCGCCTGCGCGACGTCGAGTTGACCGTGACCGGGCCACCGGCCGGCGCGCCGACGGCCGTGGAGCTCCGTGGTGCGGATGCGATCGGCTTCCGCAGCGGCGTCTTCGCGTGGGACCCCGGACCGCATCTCGTCGCGGAGGTCGACGTCGGCGCGCCGGTCTACCTCCGCGTCGAAGAGGGGTTGGAACTCGAGGCGCGCACGCTCGACGAAGCGACGTGGCGCCCCGCGCCGATCGATGCGACGGACCACCTCCGCATCGCGGTCCCTGACGCCCCGTCGAGCGTCACGGTCCAAGGGGATCTCGACGGGTTTCCGGAAGCGATCGGAGTGTCGACGATCCTGTTGGAGTCCGCCCGCGCCTTTGACGACGAGCGCACGTTCAAACGCCGCGTCGCGGTGCGACCCGACGGAGCGTTCGTCGTTCGGCTCCCCGAGGACCGTACTGAGCTGACCGCGCACGGCCTGCGGTGTTCGCCGGGCGACGCCCTCCCGACGGTGCGGGTCGACGTCACCTCACGAAACGGGCGCCTGCGCGCGACGCTCCGTCATCCCTGGCCCTACCGGATCGACCTTCCGAGGCCCGCAGTCGTCACTTCAGACTATTTGTTGCTGACGTGCATCGGCCTCGGTCGGTCTCCGTCTACGGGGCTCATCGAGGGAATCGGGATGGTCCGCGGCAACACGGTCCGATGTGCGCTTTCGACGGACGAGCGCTGGAGCTTCGGTTTCGCCGCCCGTTGCGGATTCGTTCTGGAAGACTACGGCTGGTTCAGCGATTTGAACGAGCCAGGAATTGTGAAATACGGGCGCCGCCCGGTGCGCGCCGTGGTCGGTCGCATGCGCGACCTCGCCGAAGCGCACGCCGCCGTGCTCGAGTATCGGTTCCTCGACGACCACGGGTTCGCCGAAGATCCGACGCGGGACCCCGACCTCGGTCCGCCGGGCGACGACGTCTTTCCCGCCCACGAAACCGTCTGCGACGCCGACGGCGTCTTCGAGTTCCGCGGCGTCCCGAAGGGACGCGGGCTGATCTCGGTCCGGCCCCGCGCGACGCTGCCCGACGCCGCTCGCGCCGCCGTTCGCCCGCGCCGCGTGATCGTCGTGACGTCGGCGGGCGACGCGACGGTCGAGCTCTGACCTGATGCGATACGCCGGGCCGAACCGCCGCAACGCGCGCCTGCGTGTCGAGCCGCGGTCATGAGCAGCCGCTCCGCTGCGGCGATCGTCGCGCTGTTCGGCGTCGCGGCGACGATCCTCGCCGTCGTCGTGCGCGCCCGGACGGAGGAGGTCGAAGCGCGAGCCGCTGTCCTCGGCGGCGTCGGCGTGCGGCCGCTGCATTTTCGAGACGACACGGAGGGACGCACGGCGCCGGCCGCGGATCCGGACGACGGCTCGACGTGGACGATAGGCCTGCCTGCGGTCTGGACAGGGGGCGGGAGCGGCGGCTCGGTCGAGTGCTGGATCGGGTTTCATGATCCCGGCGCCTTCGAAGCCATGGTCGGCGGCGACGGCGCCGAAGCATGGCTCGCCGCGACGGTCGGCGTGCATGGGCCGACGCTTCGAGCGGGTCCGGATCTGCGCCGTCGCATCCGCGACGCGTGCGAGCGGCCGATGGTGGCCGACGCCGACCTCGACCGCATCGTCGCGATCAAGCCGACCGGCTCGCTCGTCAGCAGTTGCTTCCTGGCGCCCGCGTCGATGCGCCCTCCGTCGGACGGCGCCGAGGCGTCTCGGCTGCCTCTGCGCGACGTGCGCATCGTGGTCGACGACGTGCGCTCGGGACTGCCGCTCACCGTCTTTTTCGAAGGGTTCGAGGGGCAGTGCCGACCTTGGGCCGCCGTCGCGTGGGACCCCGGACCGCGACTCGCCGTCGCGGTCGAAACGGGTCGACCGTTCACGATTCGCGTCGAAGAAGGGCTCCGCGTCGAAGCCACGCTGCCCGGCCGCCGGGAATCCTTTCGCGTCGCGACGGAGTCGGAACCGTGCGCGTCCGCCGTCGTGGAGGCGACGGCCCGGCCGTCTCGACGCCGCTTTCGGCCGGCCCGGCGACGGAGTTGATGGTTCGCGCTCCGCCGGCGCGCGGGTGACGACGAGTCCGGCGGGGCGACGGCGCGCGTCGCCGTCGCCCTCGGCCGTCGACCGGTGCGTCAAGGCGACAGGACGGTCAGCGTCGACGACGCTTCACGCAACGCGCGCTCCCATTCCGCCAACGCCGCGGCGACGACTCCGTCGACGTGCGCTGCGACGGCATGCCGCGCCAGCTTGATCTCTTCGGCGGTGTTCGCCTTCGCGACGTCTGCAGGGACCGGTGCAGCCGCCTTGAGAGCCTCGGCGATCCGATCGTCCGAGATCGCCTCCGTCAACAACGTCCCGTTTCGGCTGATCCTTCGAAGGGTCCTTTCAAGGTCGGCGGTCGCGTCGGAGGTCGCGGCGTCGAACGCTTGGAGAGGAGCATGCTTCTCGCTGGACGCGGCCGCGGCGAGGCGCTTGATCGCCGGGCCGCGCGCTTCGGGGGATCCTATGCCTTCGACCTCGTCCAAGGCGCCCAATGCGGCCTTGCGCAAACCCGCGGCGCCGGCGCGTTCGCGAATCCCGTCGTCGATCTCACGAAGGCGCTTCGCAAGCCGCGCCTCGACGGCGTCGGCCTGCGGTCGCAGGTCGGGGGTCGGCGGCGTCTCCGGCGGCGGCAAGGGCCCGTCCGGCGTCTCGGCCCCGGCGGCGCGCGCCACGGCGCCGGCGTTCACCGCGCCGCCCGCGGCGAACGACGCGAGGCTCGCGGCGGACTTGATGATCTTCCGCACGTCGGTGTCGTAGCCCTTCACGTACCAATTGCCGACGTCGTCCTTCGCCACGACGTAGTTGGTCGTCCCGCCGCCGGAGAGGCGAACGCGGTTGATGTTCTGCCAGTATTGCTTGTCGATATCGCGCGCCACGCCGCCGCCGTCGCCGTTCTCGAGGTTCTCTCCCACGAAGGGCAGCAGGCGCTGCATGTGGTCGCCGAGCATGTTCTTCCACTGCATCAACGAGTCGCGAGTCAACGAACTCGCGGGGTACGCGTTGCGCAGGTAGGCCGACGCGGGACGCAGCTTCACCATCGGCGAGCGGTAGGACGCCGCCAGTCCGATGGCGGCACGTACGTTCTTCAGCCGCTCGACGTCGCCGCTGCGCGCCGCCTCGATCGCCTCGTATCGCAGTTTCGCGATGACGGTGTCGAGCACGTCCGCGGGACAAGCCGTCGAGCCCGTGTCCAACGGCGACGAGGCGTTCCCGCCCGCCTTCAATCCGGCGTTCTCTTCGAACCGGTTGCGATCGTCCTGCTTCCGCATCCGACGTTGCGCGTAGAAATGGTCCGCCTGGGTGATGATGGAGTTGGCGATCGCCTCAAGGACGTCGACATACTGCGCCGCCCGGCCGAGGTCGCCGCCGGCCGCGTGCGGCGAAGGGTCGCGCGCGTCGGTCCTTCGTTCCGCGGCGTCCGCACCGCCGCCCGCTTCCGCGCCGAGCAATACCTGGAAGCTCGCCACGACCCGGAGTTTCTCGGCGAACCGCACCAGTTCTGCGACCAGTCGTGCGCGAGGCTCGTCGATCGACTCCGGCGCCGAACCTCCGACGTAGTTCGCTTTCAGATAATCCTCGATGACCCGATACAGGCCGAGATCGAGCCGACCGCGCTGGAAGCCGAAGGCGGACGCGATCGCCGCGACGTCCTCGCGCAGCCTCTCGCGCGCCGCGGCGACATGCTCGCCGTCGGTTTCCAGGTTGGCGCCGACGACGCCGTGTTTCTGAACCGTGCGGCGCGCGATCGCTTCCGACGTGGACTCGCGTCCTGCGGGCGCTGCGGGCAATTGTGACAAGCGTTCGTCGAGCGCCAGCAGGTCGACCGCAAGCGTCGAGCCCGGCGCGCACAATCGCTGCGACAGGATGCGGTTGAATTCGGCGTAACGCCGAGGGTCGCGAGCGGACGCGGCGTCGCGGGCGGCCTCCAGGAAAGGCGACCCCTGCCTCAAGCTCTCGTCGGTGAAGCGGTCGGCGGAACGATCGACGCCGATCGCGTAGGCCAGAAGACCCGGATGCGTGAGACGGGCTGCCACGCCGCAGGCGATCTCAACGATCCGTCGCACTTCAGGGTCCTCTTCGGCGTCGCGGGCGTCGGTCAGCGCCCGAAACGTGAGTGCGGCGCGCCAGACGCGGCGCAGTGCGCCGCGCGAATCCGCGAACGCGACGGCGATCCGTCGCGTGCGGTCGACGAAGGCCGCCTTCGCGCTCGCCGGCGCGTCCGGGGCCAGCGCCCACCCGGCGGCCTTCGCGGCGCCCCCGGCGTCCGCGAGGGCTGAGAAGGCCGCGTTCGAGTCGGACTTCACGGCGTCGACGACGTCTTCGTCGCCGGCGTTGGCGGCCGCGGCGAGACCGCGCGCGTTTCGCACCCGCGCGTCCCCTTCCGGAGGGCCGAAGAACCGTCGCAGGACCGTGCGGTCGTCGTCGGTCAGACTCCGTCGATAGAAGGCGCGCCATTCCGCTTCGGAGCGGACGTCGTCGTCGTTGAAGTCCACGACGCTTCGCAGCGATTCGTATTCGCGGAACGCCGCGACGGCGTCCGCGACGACGGCGGCGTAGGCGCCGGAAGGACGGTCGTGATAGAGCCCGAGAATCGAGTTCACTCGCTGGGCCGGCGTCGATCGAAAAAAGTCGATCGCGGTCGGATTCAGCGGAGGCTTGATGTACTCCGCCTGGTACCAGGGGCGGGTCCGGAACACGTAGTCGTATTCCGCGGCCTCCAAAGCGTCGCGAAGCTGGATGAGCAGCGGCTTCGCGCCCACCGCGAGGACGGCGAGTTGCTCGAGCTGCACGTCGTCTTCGTTGGACAGGGGGCCTTTGTAGACGTCGACGTCGACGACGAGCACGGCGCATCCGCCGAGAGCGAAGGTCGCAGCCGCCGCGGCGAATTGCTTCAATCGACTTGACATTGCGGTCAGTCTCCCTTCGCGATGCGCAGTTCGCGCTTCAGACCCTCGACGCGCTCCTGCTGACGGACGATGGAACGCATGCGATCGAAGACGAGGGCGTTGTTCGCCTTCGAAGCGGCGCGGGATTCGGCGCGCTCCGTAGCCAAGCCTCCGAGTACGGAATCGACCGCTTCGAAGTACGCCGACGGATCGGCGCCCATTACGATCACCAGCCGATGGTCCATCGGGGCTTCGCGGAATCCTTCGGGCCCGAACATGAACATCCGGCGATCGGGCTTGATTCCGACGTCGCCGGCCTGCCCGCCTTTGATTTGAAGGTCGCCCGTTTGCGGATCGAAGAACATCCGGGTTTGCAGGGTGTCGACGACCGCCGACGGCACCCAGCCGGACGCGTACTTGACGTTGCTCATGGCGCTCGCCTGGCCCCGGACGATGACGCGGTACAGCGTCGGCGGGACCTGCTCCATCGGGTCGAAGACGCCGAGGTAGTAGATCTGCTCGAGGTCGTGGGAGGGAGTGCGCCCTAATGCGACGGTGCCGAGAACCGCTCCGGTCGCGACGTACTCGCCGGTGTGACAAGCGATGCAGGGAGCGAGCGTGAGCAGCGTCGCCGCGCGGAACCCGATGCGGCGGAACCTGTGTGCGGCCATGTCGATTCCCTATCCTTCCGCGACGCGTAAGTCGCGTCGGCGCCGTATGGCGACGCCATTGAATGCGCGTCTTGCGTGCGTCGCAATAGCGTATACGCCTCATTCTATGGAAGAATGACGATCGTCTCGCGCCACTTTCCGGCGTCGGCGGACGCTTCAGGCTCTTCGTCCGCGCGGCTCGCGGCCGCGCCTGCGCGTCCCAGCGTCAGGCGCGCGGCGTCGCCGAGCAACGCTCGTGTATCGACGCCGGAAGAGTCCGGGCCGGGCCGACCGGCGCGATCGCCCGGGCGCGGCCTCCGCGGTCGTTCCTGCCGAGACCTCCTCTCGCGTTAAGACCTCGGCCATGACGTCCGCCGCCTTGCGCGACCTGAGGGCCGAGTTTCCCGCGTTGGACGAGGGGCTCTGCTTCCTCGACTGGGGAGCGAGCGGCCTGCTCCCCGCGCGCACCAGGGCGGCGATGCAGGCGTTCCTGGAGAAGCTCGCGGCGTGCCCGACCGCGCAGAGCGTGTGGATGTGGGGCGAGCACGGCGACGGGGAGGGGACCCGCGGGCGGGCGCGGGCCGCGATCGCGCGCATGCTGGGGGCGAAGGCCGACGACGTCGCGTTGGTCGAGAGCACGACGGCGGGGCTGCAGACCGCCGCCGAGTCGGCGCGGGTGCAGGAGGGCGACAACGTCGTCCTTTGGGAGCACGACTACCCGGCGGTCGCGATCCCGTGGACGGTGCGTGCGCGGAGTCGGAAGCTCGAGGTGCGGTTCGCGCGTACGAAGGACGGCGCGCCCGACGTCGACGACCTCGTCGCGCGCATCGACGACCGGACGCGCGTGGTCGCGGTCTCGACGATCGGCTGGACCACCGGCGCCCTCGTCGACCTCGACGCGATCGCCGCCGAGACGCGCGCGCGCGGCATCGTCCTGGCGGTCGACGCCGTGCAGACCTTCGGCGTGGCGCCGCTCGACGTGCGCGCCGTTCCGGCGTCGTACGTCGCCTGCGGCGGCCACAAATGGCTCTGTTCGCCGCTGGGCGCCGGTTTCCTGTACGCGGAACCGCGCACCGCCGCCCGCGGCCGCCCGCAGCGCTTCGGCCTCCTCGCAGGGCGGCCGGCGCGGCATTCCGACTGGACGGCCTGGTTCCGCTCGGGAGAGGGCGGCCCCGACGAAGAGGTGGTGTTCCCCGCTTCAGGCGCGGCGCTCGAAACCGGCGGACAGCCGTCGTGGCCCGGCGCGATCGGCCTCGCCGCCGCGACCGAGCTTCTGGCCTCCGCCGCGACGGGCGAGACCCTGCGCCACGTCCGCGACCTCGGCGACCGCCTCATCGCGGGCCTCGACACGCTCGGCCTCGAGACGATCTCGCCGCGCGATCCGACGCGCCGCGCCGGCATCGTCGTCTTCCGCGCGCCGCGCGGCCGGGAGCAGGAGCTCGCATGGTGCGACGCGCTCCGCCGCCGTCGCGTCGCCGTCACGCCGCGCTGGTCGAAGGGCCTCGGCGGCGTGCGCGTCTGCCTCCACGCGATGAACCTCGAGGCGGACGTCGATCGGCTTCTCGACGAGCTTCGGGCGCTCCCGCGTTAGCGGAGCGACGGCGGACGGCGTGAACCGGCGTCGGCGCGCCGTTTCGTGCGCCGGCGCCGAGGTCCGTCGCGCCGGCGCCGCGCTGCGCTGCCGACCGAGGGTTTTCCGGAAGGCGCCCGCGAGCTTTGCGTAAGAAGCGTCGCGCATCGCGGATCGACGCCGCGCCCCTGGATTTCATGCAACCGGATCCCGACGTCTATCGCCTTCGCCGCGAGTGGGAAGAGCGCGCCCGCTCGCCCTACCGCGACTTCTTCGTCGCGTCGCACCGCGGCTGGCGCGACGCCGACGCGTGGCGGCGGCAGGCGGAGGTCGACGTCGGCCATCTGCTCACGCGCGCCCACGGAGAGCGGCAGGGCAGTCTCGGCGGCACGCCGCTTCACGATCTCGACGTCCTGGAGATCGGCTGCGGCGTCGGCCGGCTCGCCGCCGTGCTCGCGCCGCGCGTGCGGAGCTACGTCGGCGTCGACCTCTCGCCGACGATGGTCGCGCGCGCTAACGAGAGCGCGGCGCCCAACTGTCGCTTCCTGGTCAACGACGGCGTCTCGATGCCGTCCGAAATCCGCGAGCGTCGCTTCCACCTCGTCTTCGGCCTCGCGGTCTTCATCCACTGCCCGAAATCCGTCTGCGCCGCGTTGACCGCCGAGGCGCGACGGATGATCACTCCCGACGGTCAGTTCCGCGGCCATTTTCTCTGCGACCCGACGGATCTCGAAGGGATGATCGCCGCCGAAGCGCCGGCGACGCATGACCCCGTCGTGGAGTTCGAAGGGCACGTCGAGCGCGACGCGCTCCGTTTCCTCGAGGACACGGCCTACACCGGCCACCTCTTCCGCGCGCCCGAGCTCCGCGACATGGCGACCGCCGCGGGCTTCGGCGACGTGGGCGTGTGGCGCTTTGACCCGATCCAGATGTACTGCGTCGCGCGGGCCTGACCCGTCGATCCGCCGCACGTCGCCGACCGGCGACGCAGGGACCCCCTCCGCCGCGCTCCGGGCCGGGCC
>DASPNK010000187.1:0-8390 GCA_035626575.1 Planctomycetota bacterium
ACGCCGACCTCATCGCCGCCGGTCTATCCCCGCTTCGCCCGGCCGCGGCGGCTGTTGCGGCGGGCCGCCTGTTCCTGAAGGAGGTCGACCGCCTCGCCCGAGCACGCGAGAGCTTCGCCTTCGAAACGACGATGAGCGGGCTGACCTACGCTGCGCGGATCCGGCGGTGGCGCGCGGCCGAGTATCGCATCGAAATGGTCTTCTTGCAGCTCTCTTCCGCCGATCTTGCTTGTCGCCGCGTCGCTCTACGATCCCGTTCCGGGGGACACGATGTCCCGGAGGCAGACGTTCGCCGACGGTTCGATCGAGGACGACGGAATTTTGACGGCGTCTACCGTCCCCTCGCCGATGCGTGGGCTCGTTGGGACAATTCCGGCCCGTCGCCCGTACTGCTCGAGACCGGACCATGAAATCACGACGACTGAAGAAACCGACCTCGCTTGCCGCATCTGCCGGCCCCGCCCTACGGCGCGCCGCCAAGGACGCCCGTCGGATCGCGAAGATGCACGGGACCGCGATCTGCTACGAGAAGGACGGCAAGATCATCCTCGAGAAGCCTTGACTGGAGGGACGATGTCCTCCGCAAGCCCTCAACTCGCCCCGCTCACGCCGCCCGGCGCGTCCCTTCCGTAGTTGAAGAGAACAAACAACCTCTTCAGCCCCGCAATTCCCGCCCCGCCATCACCAATGAGAGGACGTGATCGTCGCCGACGGTCGCGTCCTTTTTCATTTCGTGGCTGATCGCCTCCCCCGCCGCATTCGCTGCGGCCGCGCCTTCGGGCGCCGTCCCTGCTGCGACCGCCGCCGCATCCGCTCGTGCCGCGATCGTCCGGGCGACTCGCGCGTCCAACTCCGCGGCGTCCACCCCGCCGCCGCCGTCGCGGTGAGCGGCGCCGCGTGGAACACGATCTCGCCTTCGTGCCGGCATTTCGGCCCGGAAGGCGCCGCCCCGCTCCGTCAGTCGAGGCGCTTGCCGCGCACGAGGTCGTAACGCGCCCCGTTCTCCAACAGGACGCCTTCGGCGACCGACGCGCCTGCGCGGTGGTCGAACATGGTGACCGCGCCTTTGCCGAGGACCTCGCCGACCTGGCCTTGAACGATGAACGCCGTGTCGGCGTCGACGCCGAAGCCGAGCATCTGCGGATGTCTGGCGACGAGGGCGCCGAACTCCGCCGTGCGATTGCGGTCCCGAAAGTGCGCATCGATGATCACGCCCGGAAGGAGGCCGAGCGCGGTCAGATAACCCGGGTCGACAAGCTCGTCGTTCGTCTTCGGATCGCCGCGGACGAGGAAAGTCCCTATCACCTGCGCGCCCGCCGAGCTGCCGGCGACGACGCCCCCGCGTTCGACCACGCGCCGCAAAGCCGCATGCGCCGCCGTGCCCTCGAACCGATCCATGAAACGATACGTGCGGCCGCCGTCGATCCAGACGCCTTGCGCGCCGTCGATCGCCGCCGCGAACGACGGATCGAGGTGCGCCCGCTTTCGTGTCGCCGCGTGCAGGATGCGCACGCGCGTGCACCCTTGCTTCTCGAGCTGCTTCGCGCTGAAGGAGCTCGGTGCGAAGTCGTTCTCGAAGGCGTCGGCGCTGGGGATGCACACGATGCTCGCGTCCGCACCGCCCGCGAGAGCGAGGAACCGCTTCCACGTCGCCTCGCTCACAGCGCCTCCGCCGTGGACGAGCAGAGCGCCCTTCGCAATGCCGGGCGGCGCCGGCTTCGCCGGCGGAAACTCCGGCGCCTCGGCGCTGCGCGCCGTCCGCACCCACGACAAGAGATCCGCCTGGTAACCCAGCGGGTCGCCGCGATCGCGCTCCTTGTCGGCGTCCAGGACGGCCTCCCGCACCAGCATGTTTCCCTTGCGCTTCACCGCCAGGCCGACCTTCCCTTCGCCGACGCACGCAATGCGTCGACCGCAATGGACCGCCAGCGCCGCTCCATCGGGCAACGCGACGACGACTCGCGCGGGGAGCTGCGTCGCCGCCTTCTGATGGGCGTCGTCGTGGGCGACGTTCTTCGCGCCGAATACCAGCTCGACGCGCGGTACCAGGCCGAGGCGTCCTGGTTCCCGCGCCCCTGCCGTCCCGGTGAATGCGGCGGCGTCCGCGCCCGCGCCGCCGAGGACGGCCCCGCGCTTCCATGCGCTCACGAGCAGCATGCGCAGCAGCGGAGCGTCGATGGACTTTCCCGGCAACCCTGCAAGCCAGACGCCGTCCGCCTCCAGCAACGCCCCGAGCGCCGCTTCCGCAGCGACGTCGCTCGCGCGCTTCACCACGACGACTTCGACGCCGCCCGCGCCTTCGGCGACCCAGTCGATCTCCTTCGCCCGCGCGACGTCGCCGGCGAGCACGACGATGCGCGCCGCGCCGCCGCCGGCCAGATCGACGAACGCCGAGCGCGTCGCCGCCGCCGGCGGGCCGCTCCCGGCCAGGACCATCGGCCCGACCAGCGGCGCCATTTCATCCGCGTCGCGCCCGCCGCTCCCTTGGGCCTGACTGAGCCCGGCCACGAGAAGGAGCGCGGAAATGGGGAGGTTGGAGAACATGCCTGAGATTAGGCCGCATGCGCGGTCGATTTGGAAGGGCGTCGACGCTCGATTCGCCGCGCGAACCCGCAGCACGACGCCTGGAGCGAACGCGGCACGCGGGACCTGAAGGAGGCGGAGCGCGGGTCCTACGAGCCGCCGCGGAGGTCGGCGCACCTGAGGAGCGGAGAGCGTTTCGCGCGGCGCATAAACATCTCTACAGTGTTCGAGCGTCGCGCTGTGGCCGCTTCCAGCGATTCTTCTTGGGAGACGCGACCTTGCCGCAGGATTTCAGCACGTGCGCTGCGCGACGATTCAGGCGGGATGGCGTCGCGGCGACGGCGGTCGGGCTTCTCGGCGCCGTGGCGAGTCTCTCCGGCGTCGCAGTCGGTCAAGTCCCGTCGGCGCTTTTCGACGCGCCGATCCTCGTCGATGCGACGACGGCGGAGGTGCGCGTCCTCGTCGACTTCGACGGCGACGGCCTGAAAGACGCCGTGGCTGCGAGCGGGTCGGGGACGTCGGCGACCCTCGCCGGACTGCGAAGCGTGGGCGACGGATCGTTCGCGCCGTCGTGGACGCTGCCGTTCACGGCGACCGTCGCGGGAGGGACGTTTCTCGCCGAAGCGGCGGATTTGAACGGGGACGGATTCGAGGACTTCGTGCTGGCCGACGGGGCGACGGCGCGGTGGTACTTCTCGAACGGCGCCGGGACGGCGCCGTCGCTGTACGTCGCGCCGGCCGACGGCGGGACGATTACGGCGATCGCGATCGGCGATCTCGACGGAGACGGGTTCGACGACGTCGCGACGAGCGACGGCGCGACGGTGACGACGCGTCTCAATCCGCCGGGCGGGCCGACGGCGTGGGGCCTGATCGTCGGGGCGGCGGCCGTGCGCGACATCGTGATCGACGACCTCGACGGCGCCGGCGGCTCCGACCTCGGGGTGCTGTATCCGGCGAGCTTCCACGTCCAGTCCTCGGCGGTCGGAGGGTGGGGTTCCGTTCTGATCGTGCCGTACGTTGCGCCGGTCGAGTTCGGTTCCCCGGTCGCCGACCGGCTTTCCGTCGGCGACCTCGACGGCGACGGCGACCGGGACGCGCTGGTGTGCGTCGTCAACCTGGCGCACGTGGTGATCCGCCGTACCGGACCGGCCGCCTGGTTCCCCGACGCAGCCTCGGTCGCGACCGCGGCGTCTTCGGCGCTGATCGACGTCGACGGGGACGGCGACCTCGACGGAGCGTCCTTCTTCGGCGGTCGGTCGACGATGTCGTGGTTCTCCCTGTCTTCCAACGACGGCGCGGGAGTCTTCGCGGAGGCGACGACGATCGAAGGGCGCGGCGCGTCGCGGTGGCTCGATGTCGGCGACGTCGACGGCGACGGGCGGCCCGACCTCGCTTCCGGGGACAGCGTCTGGCTTTGCCGCGGCGCGGGCGCGAAGCCTCCGCGGCCGACCGGGGGATTCCTTCCGTCGTCGGCGCGTTACCTCGGCGACTTCGACGGCGACGGGGACACGGACCTGAACCCGGCGAACCCGGCCGCATGGTCCGGTTCGCCTCCGCCGCGCACGGGCGACGGCGACGGCGGCTTCACGGCGTCCGACGTCGCGTGGTTCACCGATCCGGCGTTCGTCTACGAAGCCGTCGGTTGGCCCGGCGACTTCGACGGCGACGGCGACGACGACCAGATCGTGCGCGCGACCACGGGCGCGACCGCTTCGTCGCGCTTCCTCGAGAACCGAGGCGGCGCCTATTTCGACCGCGACGCGGCGGCGCCGTTCGATCTCGGCGCGCTCAACGTCGTGCCGCCTCAGGTCGTCGCAGGCGCCCCGTGGAACTCCCTCGGGACGGACGTGGACGGGGACGGCGATCTCGATCTCGTGTTGCGCACGAAGGCGAGCCAGACTTTCGGGACCCCCGGCCTGAAGAGCGTCATCCGGTGGAACGTCGACGGGGCCGGCCATTTTGCGACGGGCGTCGAGCTGCCGCAGGATTACATCCACGCCGTCGTCGACATGAACGGCGACGGGGTCAAGGATCTCGTCGTCGTGCGCGCCTTCGGTTCCACAGGCATCGGATACCCGGGCGTGGTTCTCGCGACGGCGCCCGGAGTCTTTGCCGTCGCGACGCCGATCCTCTGGGAGTCGTCGCCCGCGTCGATCGGCACCCACGTAACGAGCGTCGCGGACCTCGACGGCGACGGCGATTCCGACGCCGCGTACATCTACGCGAACTCGCTCCGCGTCGCCCTCAACGGCGGCGCCGGCGCGCCGTCGGCGATCCAGGTTCTCGGCGCCACGACGACCTTCGGCGGAGTCTCTCCGTCGGCTCACGCCCTGATCGGCGACCTCGACCTCGACGGCCTTCCGGACGTCGTGGGCGGCCCGGTCTTCCCCGGTTTCACCGCCGCCTGTCTCGTCGTCCGCGCGACGGCGCCGGGAGTCTTCGCGCCGGCGCTTCGACAGACGATCTACCCATTGGCGCTCGCCGACGCCGACGGCGACGGCGACCTCGACGCTTTCACTTGGTACGCGGCCGCGTTCAACCCGAAGCACGTCGCGCCCGACGCCGGCCGCCGCCTTCAGTTCGGCGAAGGATCCGCCGGCGCCTTGGGACTCAAGCCGATCCTCGGGGCGACCGGACCGTTTCGCGGGGGCGAGACGGGGACGCTGGTCGTTCGTCGGGTCACCGGCGGCGCGCCGGGGCTGCTCTGTCTCGGCGACGAAGCGCTCTCTCAACCGCTCTTCGGAGGAACCCAGTTCCTCCTTCCGATGTTCGATTTTCCATTCGCGGCCGACGGCCCCGCCGGGGTCGCAGCCGACGGCGCCTGGGTCTTTCCGTTCTCGATTCCCCCCGGCTTCGGCGGAGCGATGTTCTTGGCACAGGCGGGCGTCTACGATCCCGCCGCGACGGGTCAGGTGGCGTTGACCCAGGCGCTGAGGATTACGCTCGGTCCGTGAGCGGGGCGATGTGCTTCGGGAACATGCGAGCCCCTCATGCCGACGTGAAATCGCGCAGGCGAACACGTCACCCTGTAGCCCGCAGGCCGCGAACGACTCTGCTTCCGTATTCGTGAGAGCCTGATTCCATGACCCGCATCGAAGGCGTGCTGGCGCCGGTCGTGACGCCGTTCGGCGAGGACCTTTCTCCCGACGCAGACCGGCTCGTGCGTCACTGCCGGTGGCTGACGGGAAACGGCGTGGGGCTCGCGCCGTTCGGCACGACTTCGGAGGCGAACTCGCTTTCCGTCGACGAGCGTATCGCGCTGCTCGAGCGGCTCGTCGATGCAGGCGTCGATCCCGCGCGGATGATGCCCGGCGTCGGGTGCTGCGCGTTGCCGGATACGGTGCGGCTGACCGCGCACGCGGTGAAGCTCGGCTGCGCCGGCGTGCTCATGCTGCCGCCGTTCTTCTACAAGGCCGTCTCGGAGGACGGGCTGTTCCGGAGCTACGCCGAGGTGATCGAGCGCGTGGCCGACGATCGACTTGCGGCGTACCTCTATCACATCCCTCCCGTGTCTGAGGTGTCGATCACGCCCTCGTTGATCGAGCGCCTCCTCGACGCGTATCCGCGCGTGATCGCCGGCTTCAAGGACTCGTCCGGGGACTGGGCCGGCACGAAGGTCGTTCTCGACCGCTTCGCGCGACGGGGCTTCGACGTGTTCGTCGGCAGCGAATCGTTCCTGCTGGCGAACCTGCGCAACGGCGGCAAGGGCTGCATCAGCGCGACGGCCAACGTCAATCCGGCCGCGATGCACGCGCTTTACGCACAATGGACGACCGTCGATGCGGACGCCGTGCAGGCCCGGCTCGACGCGGTTCGAAGTACGTTCCAGAGATACCCCATGATCCCGGCGCTGAAGGCCGCGACGGCGCACTTCGGCGCCGACGCCGCTTGGCGACGCGTGCGGCCGCCGCTGGTGGAGCTGGACGACGTGCGGACCGCCGCGCTGGTCGCCGACCTGCGGCGCATCGGTTTTGCGGCGCCGGGGCTCGGCTGCACCGCCGACTGACGGCGGCGGCGCTCGCGGTCGGCGAGGGGCTCGAGGAATTCACAGGCCGATGGACGCCGACGCCCGTGATCGCCGAGCGTATCCTGCCGGATCGTCGCGCCGCTCGGAGGAGCGCTCGGAGCGTCGGCGAGTCCCTTCAACCGAGGTGCCGGAGATGCGTCGAGTCCACCTGAGCGTCGTTCTACTCGCGTGCCTGTCGGCGAGCGCCTCGGCGCAGACCTCGGTATTCACGGACACTTGCGCCGGCGCGGCGACGGTTTCGGAAGGCGTCTTTCACTTCGACTCGGCGGCGTTCGTCGCGGCGGGGCCGGCGGTGAACGGCAACTGCGGCGGCGGGAACGTGCCGAAGCCCGCGGACGGCTGGCTGCTGTACGCGCCGACCGCGCCGGGGTGGGCCGCCTTCACCACCTGTCCGACGTCGTCGTACGTTTCCGGCGGCTCGTCGAGCTTCAACTCGATTCTCGTCCTCGGAATCTGGGACGGGTCGACCTGTCCCCCGACGCAAAGGCTGACGTGTTCCGACTCCGCGCCGAACTGCGGGACCTCGGAGGCCGAAGTGCTGATGCCGGTCGAAGCCGGTCGGACGTATTGGGTGCAATGCGTGCCGTTGGGCTCCGCCGGCGCCGTCGCGCAGGTCGCGATCGGTCTTCTGGGCGACCTCGGCCCGCCCGGGCCCGGAGATTCGTGCACCACCGCCGTCCCGAAAACGGGACCCGGCACGGTCACGTTGCAGGCGACGACGGCGAACGCGTTCACCGCGGTCGAATGCGCGACCTACCCGAACTACCACGACCAGTGGATCGCCTACACCGCGAGCTCGACCGGGCTGTGCCATGCGTCCACGTGCCTCACGTCGACGCTGGCGCCGGGAGGCGGCAGCAACGGCATCGCCACGTACGTCGCCATGCACCGATCCTGTCCGGCGACGGGCTTCGGCGACGTCGTCTGCGACAACGGCGTCGGGGCGCCCTGCGGCTTCCATAACGGCGGCGAGATCTCCTTCGCATGCACGGCCGGGACCACCTATCTGATTCAGGTCGGCGACCATCAGTCGTCCGCGTCGGTGGCGGGCGTCGTCGTCGCGTTCCAGGAGTCGTCCCCGACGACGACGACGAATCCCGCGACCGGGAAGCGCTACTTCATCACCCCCGGTCCCACGACCTTTCATGAGGCGCGGGTCGCCGCCGAAACGCTCGGCGCCCGGCTGACTTCGATCAACGACGCCGCCGAACAGGCGTGGATCACGTCGACGTTCGCCGCCAACCAGGAATACTGGATCGGGCTGTCGGACGAGGCGACCGAAGGCGCGTTCGTCTGGGACGACGGTCGACCGACGACGTTCACCGCGTGGTGCGCGACGGCGCCGACCACCTGCGGCGCGGCCGACTACGTGCACTTCTGGGGAAGCTGCCAGTTCCAATGGGTGGCGGCGGGGACGGAGGGGTTCTGCGCCGATCGGCGGCGCGCCGTCGCAGAATTCGGAACCTCGCTGAAGGCCCCCGCGTCCGCGCCCATCGGCTCGACGATCGATTACCGGCTGTTCACCAGCCTGCCGCAGCGCCTCTACTGGTTCGACGCCTCTCTCACCGGCTCTTCGCCGGGCGTCCCCGTCGCGCCCGGGATCGTCATTCCGCTGAACGAGCCGTGGTTGAACTTCGCGCTCGGCTTCTCGTACCCCGGGTTCGTCGGCTTCGTGGGCATCAGCGACGCGCTCGGCAAGGCGCAGGCGCAGGTCGTTCTGCCCTCGGCGCCGGCGTTGGTCGGGGCGACGCTGACGGCGTCGTTCGCGGAGCTCGATCTGACGCTGCCGAGCTTCGTCGCCGCCGTGGCGCCCGCGCGCGACACCGCGTTGCTCGCC
>DASPNK010000188.1:0-7013 GCA_035626575.1 Planctomycetota bacterium
TTTCCCGCGGACAAGCGCCAAGGACTGGGCTGCTTCCGGGCAACGTCGCGTCGACCGCGCGCGCCGCGCCCTTCCCGGTGGCGCAAGTCTTTATCAGATAGGTTGTTGTGCGCTACGCGATCCTCGGCGACATCCACGGCAACCTTGAAGCCCTCGAAGCCGCGCTGAAATCTTTGCGCGGCCTCGGCATCGACCGCTATCTCCAGGTCGGGGACATCGTGGGTTACGGCGCGGACCCCGGGCCGTGCATTCAGGCGATGCGGGACATCGGCGCGGTCGCCGTCGCCGGCAATCACGACTGGGCGGTGGTGGGGAAGCTCGACGCGTCGTTCTTCAACACCTACGCACGCGAAGCGGTGGAGTGGACGCGCTCGATCCTGTCCGTCGACGACCGTCGATTCCTCGAGAGCCTGCCGCTCAAGCGACGCCTCGACGACGACGTCGAGCTCGTCCACGCGACGCTCGACCAGCCCGAGGTCTTCGACTACATCCAGAGCTACTACGAAGCGCAACGCTCGGTGGATCTGATGAGCGCAGGCGCCTGTTTCGTCGGGCACTCGCACATCCCGATCGCGTTCCTCCGGCGCCGCACGCTCACGCACACCGTCGCGACGTCGTTCGTCGTTCCGGCCGACGCGAAGGCGCTGGTGAACGTCGGCAGCGTGGGGCAACCGCGCGACGAAGACGCGCGCTGCGCGTTCGCCGTGTACGACACGACGACCCGCGCCTACGAGCTGCATCGCGCCGCGTACGACGTGGAATCCGCGGCGGCGAAGATCCGCCGCGCGGGGTTGCCCTCGGCCCTCGCCGAACGTCTGCGACACGGACAGTGAGCGTGAGCGCGCTGATCGCGACGCGGTGCGCGCTGTTCGCCCTGGCGTTCGCGTTCGCCGGACCGTCGGAGGACGCGCTCGTCGCGCTGATCTGCGCCGCGCCTTGGTTCTTCGCCTTCCGCCTGCATCGTCCGTCGCGTCGCGCGCGGCCTTCGACGCGCGTCGCGGCGGCGCTCCTCGCAGGCGCGACCGGCGCCGCCCTCTACGCCGCGATGCGCGGCGCGGCGCCGGCGGCCGCATTCTGGATCGCCCCGTGCGCGGGCCTGATCGGCGCCGACGACGCCGGCCTCTCGCGCGCCGCCGGGCTCGATCCGACGTCGGCCCGCGTGAAGCGCGCGTTCGATCTCGCCCTGGGAGTCGCCGCCGCGCCGTTCGCGGTCCTGGCGCTCATCGCGGTCCGCGTGGTGACGCACGCCGACGGCCCCTGGCTGTACCGCCAGGTCCGCTGCGGTCGGCACGGCCGCATGTTCCTGCTGACGAAGGTCCGCACCATGTCGACGGATGCGGAAGGGGACGGACGCCCGCGATGGTCGTCCGACGACGACGAGCGCGTCACCGCGGCCGGACGGCGCCTGCGCCGGCTCTGGCTCGACGAGATCCCGCAGCTGTTCGACGTCCTGATCGGTCGCATGAGCCTCGTCGGGCCGCGGCCGGAGCGCCCCGAGTTCATTGAAGGGTTGGCCCTCCGACTGCCGAGATATGCCCGTAGGTTGCGGTTTCCGCCCGGCCTGACCGGCTTGGCGCAGGTCTCGGGGTACGCCGGCGACACGTCGGTGCGCCGCCGGCTCGCCTGCGACCTCGCCTACGGCCGCCGCTGGTCGATCCTCACCGACCTGCGGATCCTGTTCGTCACGGCGCGCCAGGTCCTCGGGGCGCGCCGGCCGACGGTGCAGGGAAGGCGCGACGCGGCGACGAAGGGACCCCGCGGTGGAAGCGACGCTCGACGTCTATCTCAGCGAGATCAACGAGTCCTCCCTGCTGACGGCGGCGGAGGAGATCGAACTCGCCGATCGCATCCGTGAAGGCGATCACGAAGCGCGCGACCGGATGATCCGGTCGAACCTCCGCCTCGTCGTCAACATCGCGAAGCGCTTCGTCAACCGCGGCCTCGGCTTCATGGACGTCGTCGCCGAAGGGAACCTCGGCCTTCTGAAGGCGGTCGAAAAGTTCGACCCCGGCGCCGGCTGCCGTTTTTCCACCTACGCGACGTGGTGGATCAAGCAGTCCATCCGCCGCGCGCTGACGAACAGCGTCAAGACGGTGCGGATCCCGTCGTACATGATCGAGTTGATCTCGCGGCTGAAGGCGGCGCAGCTGACGCTCGCCGACCGCCTCGGGCGCAAGCCGACCCACGACGAGCTTGCGGCGGAGATGGGCATCCCGCCCGACAACGTGCGCTCCATCCAGCGCGCTCTCGACGCCGGCGCGGTGAACTCGGCCCCCGTGTCCATCGACGCCGACGGTTGCGACGCCGACCAGGTGCCGGACACGCGCGCGCCCGCGCCGGACGACCTCATCCTCGAGCAGAACCAGCTCGAGCGCCTCCGCGAACTTCTCGACCGCCTCGGCGAACGCACGTCCACCGTGCTGCGCCTGCGCTACGGGCTGAACGGCGAAGAGCCGTTGACGCTCAAGGAGATCGGCCGCCGCGTCGGCCTCACGCGCGAGCGCGTGCGGCAGATCGAAAGCGAGGCCCTCGGCCGCCTCGCCGCGATCCTCGAAGGCGGTTGACGACGAACGACGCGGGCTCGACCGCTCGGGCCTCCGGCTTTCGGCCACGCCGGCGCCGGCGTCCTGACGACTTCAACATCCTGCGCGCGGACCGGCGCTTTCCCGCGCGGAACCGGGCGCGATCATGCGCACCACGTCGCCCTCCGCTCGCGACCAGCGGACTTTCTTCCGTTTCTTCCGCAATTCCTCCTTCGCTTCGACGGCGTTCTCACGCTGTTTAAAAATGAAGGCCGTCGCCGCTGCTCCGTGCTCTCGTTGGAGTTGCGCCTTCCGTCGTCCGTGAACGCGGCCCGTTGATCGGACTATGAGGGTGAAGGTGAAAAGAAAGAACAACTCTCTCTTCTAGACGAATCGGAACCCGACGGACCGGGCGGAGCCTCGAGGGGAGCGTCCTGGTTGGCCCCGGTCTCGCGCACGACCTATGGTGGTCGCCCCGAAGAGTCCCGTGGTCATCGCTTCTCCGAGCCCTCCCGTCTACGTCCACGTTCCGTTCTGCACGCGGAAGTGCCCTTACTGCGCCTTCGTGTGCACCGACGACTACGGCGTCGGCGACGTCGCGCGCTTCCTCGCCGCCGTCGAATCCGAGGCCGCGGCCGTTTCGCTGAACGGACGGCTGCGACCTCCGACTCTTTACTTCGGCGGGGGGACGCCGTCGGCGCTTCCGGTCGCCGACCTGGACCGCTGGCTCGGTCGGCTGGCGGAGATCTTCGACCTCTCCGCATGCGTCGAGATCACGTTCGAGGCCAACCCGGCGCACGTCGATCGCGCGCTCGCCGAGGTCCTGGTGCGGCGCGGCGTGACGCGCGTCAGCCTCGGCGCGCAGTCCTTCGACGATCGCGTCCTGCGACGCCTCGGTCGCGATCACACGACCGCCGACGTCCTGGAGGCGTTCGCACGTCTCCGCGAATCGGGTCTCCGCGACGTCAACGTCGACGTGATGTACGGCGTCCCTCGACAGGACCTCGCCGCCTTCGTCGACGATCTCCGACGGGCCGCGGCCCTCGGCGCCACCCACGTCTCGCTGTACGGCCTCGAAATCGAACCGTCGACGCCCTACGGCGAGGCGGCGCGTCGCGGGGAGATCCTCGCCGCCGACTCCGATCTTTCCGCGGAGATGTTCGCGGCGTCCGACGAAGTGTTGAACGGGGCGGGCCTCCATCGTTACGAGGTTTCGAACTTCGCGATTCCCGGCTTCGAATCGAAGCACAACGGCGCCTACTGGCGGAACGAGGAGTACGTAGGCATAGGCCCCGGCGCCTATGGGCGGCGCGGAACGACGCGCACGCGCAATTTCGAGGACCTGAACGTCTGGGCGGATCGCGTCGCCTCGCACGGCGACGGCGTCGGCGAGAGAATCGAACTCGGCGCCGAAGACGACTACGTCGAATCTCTCGCGTCGGGTCTTCGAACCCGCGAAGGCGTCGATCGCGACGTCCTTCTGCGGCGGACCGGAATCGACGTGTTCGCAAGGCACGGCGATCGCCTCCATGCCCTGACCAGGGACGGTTTCGCCGTCGTCGAAGGTCCCCGCGTCCGGCTCACGATGAAAGGCCTCGCGGTCCTCGACGCGGTCATGCTCGGGTTCCTGGAGCGGACGTGACGCCGCGCGTCCTGCTGATCGACCACTTCGACTCGTTCACGTCGAACCTCGCGCACGCTCTCGTGCGCGCCGGCGCCGACGTCGACATCGCGCGTCCGGACCAGGCCGATCCCGAGCGTTGCACGCATCTGGTGCTGTCTCCCGGTCCCGGCGCGCCCGAAGACGCCCGTCGATCCGCCGAGATCCTCCGCGCGCAGCACGGCGTCAAGCCGATCCTCGGCGTCTGTCTCGGTCATCAGCTGATCGCGCACGTCTTCGGATGGACGGTCGGCCGCGCGCGCGATCCCGCTCATGGTCGCACCGTCCGGTTGCGGCACGGCGGCGAGCGACTGTTTCGCGACGTTCCGCAGGGGACCGCCGTCGCCCGCTACCATTCCCTCGAAGTCGCCCCCGTCGCAGGCGTCGACGCATTGACGATCGACGCGACCGCCGCGGATGATTCCTCCCTGTTGATGGCGTTAAGCCATCGGGATGCGCCGACGTTCGGCGTCCAGTTTCATCCGGAGTCGTTTCTCACCGAACACGGCGACCGCGTGCTCCGCAACTTTCTCCACTCACGATGACGCCCAGGACTCCGGCCTCCGAACGTCTCCTCGCCCTCGTCGCCGCACGCGGCCCGACCTGCCTCGGCTTCGACCCGCGCATCGACCAACTGCCCGACGACGTCTTCGTCGGCGGTTCGCGTCCGTCCGTCGGCGCTCCGGCCGACGCGGCGCGCGCCTTCGAGCGCTTCTTCGAAGGATGCCTCGACGCGGTCGGCGACGCGGCGGCCGCGGTGAAACTGCAGGCCGCCTTCTTCGAGCAATACCTGGAAGAAGGGTTCGCCGCCTTCGTGCGCTGCTGTCGCACGGCGCGCGAGCGCGGGTACTTCGTCGTCGCCGACGTGAAGCGCGGCGACATCAGCACCACCGCGGAGGCGTACGCCGAGGGCTACTTCGGCCCGGTGGGAGGCGCGGCGCCGGTCGCCGACGCGGTCACCGTCAATCCCTATCTCGGCGCCGACGGACTGGAACCGTTCCTGACCGCGGCGGAGCGCACCGGCTCGATGGTCTTCGTGCTCGTGAAGACGAGCAACCCGTCGTCGAAGGAGCTGCAGGACCTCGAGACGCCGGGAGGCGCGCGCATCTCCGACCGCGTCGCGGCGTGGGTCGAGCGCGAAGCGGCGCGCACGGCGGCCGGCGGGAGGTACGGCGCGGCCGCGGCGGTCGTCGGCGCCACGCATCCCGCGGAGCTCGCGCACTTCCGGGAGGCGATGCCGCACGCTTGGATGCTCCTGCCCGGATACGGCGCCCAGGGCGCCGGGGCCCGCGACGTGGTCGGCGCCTTCGACGCGGAAGGCGGCGGGGCGTTGGTGACCGCGAGCCGCTCGCTCACGTATCCGTGGGGGAAGGGACGCCCGCCCGCCGACTGGCGCCGCGCGGTCGCCGACGCCGCACGCGTCATGCGCGCCGACATCGCGACGGCGCGAGGCGCGCGGTGAGCGGACCTGACGACGCCGGCGACTGGTTCCGGGTCGCCTTCGGCCCGCATTACCGCGCCGTTTACGCCTCCCGCGACGACGCCTCCGCCGATCGCGAGACCGCGTTCGCCTTCGACGCCTTGAAGTTGACGTCCGGCGCCCGCCTGCTCGACGCGGGATGCGGCGACGGCCGCCACCTCGCCGCCTGGGGACGCCGCGGCGTGGTCGCCTGCGGCGTCGACCTCTCGCCCGAGTTGCTGGCCGTCGCGCGCGCGCGCGGCCTCCGCAGGCTCTGCCGCGCCGACGTCCGCGCGTTGCCCTTCGTCGACGGCGCCTTCGACGCGGTGACCTCGTTTTTCACCTCGTTCGGCTACTTCGACGACGCGGGCGACCGTCGACACTTCGCCGAACTGGCGCGCATGCTGCGCCGCGGCGGACGCCTCGCGCTCGACCTTCCCGATCGGGCGCGCCTCGAAGCGACCCTCGAACCGGAGACGGTGCGCGACCTCCCCGAGCACCGCATGCGCGCGCGGCGTCGCCTGGAAGGGGACCGCGTCGTCAAGGTCGTCGAGCTGACGCCGCGTCGCGGCGGGCCGCCGACGACGTACCGCGAATCGGTGAGGCTGTATCGCCCCGCCGAGGTCGAGGCGCTCGCCGCCGAACGCGGTCTTCGCATCGCGGCGGTCTACGGCGGCTTCGACGGCCGCGCCTTCGGCGCGGGGGACCGCGCCATCTACGTCGCGGAGGCGGCCTGATGCGGCTCGAACGCGTCGTGCATCCGAATCCGCCGGGGCATCCGCTGCTCAAGGCGCTGCGCGCGGGATCGTCGCCGTTCCTGCGCCGCGCCTATCCGTGGGGTCTCGACCTCGACGGCGTGCTTCGCGCGGCGGCGCACGTGGAGGGCGGCGCGCGATCCGGCGTGATCGACGCGCTCGAATCTGAGAACGCCGCGCTCGGGCATCCGTCCGCCGCGCGCGCCGTCGCTCCGCTCCGCACCGGCGCGCGCGCGGCGATCGCCGGTCAACAGCCCGGGCTGTTCGGCGGTCCGCTGCTCACGTTCGAGAAGGCCGCGGCCGCCGTCGCCGTCGCGGAGGCGTGCACGCGCGCCGGCACGCCGACCGTGGCCGTCTTCTGGTCGCAGAGCGAAGATCACGACCTGGTCGAGGTCAACCGGATCGACGTCGAGCGCGAAGACGGCGTGACGCGGACGACGGCGCCGCTCGAGGACCGCGGCGCGCGGCTGGGCGATCTCCGCGTCGACGGCGCCTCGGTCGCGTTCGCGCGCGAAGTCGCCGCGCAATGCGGCGCTCCGCCGGACGCGCATCCGTGGCTGGCGCCGGTAGAAGGCGAACGCTTCTCCGACTGGACGCTGCGCATCGTCGTCGCGACG
>DASPNK010000189.1:0-7041 GCA_035626575.1 Planctomycetota bacterium
GAATCGGAGTGGGACGGGTGGGCGCGCGACTGCGGACTCCCCTACTACCCGAGCGTGAGCCCGGGCTGGGACGCGACGCCTCGCGGCGTCTGGCATCCCGACGAGCCTCCCGACCGCTTCCCCTGGGCGCCCGTCGTCGTCGACGCGACGCCGGAGCGCTTCGCGCGCCACGTCGCCGCCGCGGAGCGCTGGACGCTCGCGGCGAACGGGCCGGGCGCGCCGCTTTTCATCGCCAGCTGGAACGAATGGTCCGAAGGCCACGCGATCGAGCCGTCCGCCCGGGACGGCGACGCATGGCTCCGGGCGCTGGGCCGAACGAGCGGGTGACGCGCGTCTCCGCCCGCCGGCCCGGTCACGCTTTCAGCCAGTACGACGCCGGCCGCGACAGGAAGTCGGCGACCGGGACGCCGTCTCCGCCGACAAGCAACGTGCGATGCGTCTTGAACGCCTTCGCGAACGCCGCGGTCCCCGGATGCGCCCGCGGCGCGCGTCCGCTCTTCACCTCGACGGCGACGAGCCGGCGTCCCGCCTGCACGACGAAATCGACCTCGTGATTCCGATCCCTCCAGTACCCGACGCGATAGCCGTCGCTCTCCGCCGCGTTCACGAGGTGGCCGCCCACCGCGGACTCGACCAGCCGTCCCAGCCATTCGGGGTCGGCGCGCCCCTCCTCCGGCGTCAGGCCGGACGTCGCCGTCATCAGCGCGACGTTCATCACCTGAAGTTTGGGGCTCGATCCGCGGCGCAGCGCGTCGTCGGCGCCGTACTTCGGCAATCCGCACACCGTTCCAGCGCCGGCAAGCAGGTCGAGATAGTGCGCGAGCGTCGTGGTGTTCCCCGCGTCGACCAACCGCCCGAGCATCTTCGTGTACGAGAGGATCCGCCCCGAATACCGGCATGCAAGCTCGAAGAGTCGGCGCAACAGCGCGGGCTTGTCGACCCGGGTGAGCAGAAGAACGTCGCGCGAGAGCGCGGTCTCGACGAGGCCGTCCACGATGTACCGGGTCCGACGCGGATTCCGTCGTCGCCGTTCTCGAGGCGCGCCGCTTCCCACTGCGCCGCGATCCAGTCGGCGCCCCGCAGCATCGGCTCGTCCGCGCTCGCGTAGCGGACGCGTCCGTCGAGGCCGGAGGTCACCTGCTGAACGAGCGTCGACTTGCCGACCTGGCGAGGCCCGGCGACGACCTGCAGGAACCGGCGAGGCTCCGCCAGTCGTCTCGCAAGTTCTCTTGCCTACACCCTTTGAAAAACTGTGCGCGGCTTACTCACGACGTTGAGTGTTCTTGCTCAGCGTCCTGAGCAAATTGCGAGGCCCCTCTCTTCGCGCACCGCCGCTTGCCGGCGCCGGCCGTCAGAGATCGCCGGAGGCGTCGAGCGCGGCGCCGCGGCGCGGGCGGGAGAAGCCGCGCTTCGATTCGGCGGTGAAGAAGTCGGCGATGGCGGCGACTTCGGGGTGCGACGCGGCGCCGTTCGCGCGCAGCGCGGCGACGCCTTCGGTCAGAGTCCGCGCAGCGAAGAGCTCGCGGTACGCGTCCTGCACGCGGCGGCGCTGCGCGGCGTCGAACCCGGCGCGGCGCAGGCCGACGACGTTGACGCCGCACACCGCGGAGCGGTTGGCGACGATGAGGTACGGGCCGATGTCGCGCCCGATGCCGGAGATGCCGGAGAGCATCACCAGCGGCCCGACGCGGGAGAACTGATGAACGACGGTGTTGCCGGAGAGGAACGCGCGGTCGCCGATGGAGCAGTGGCCGGCGACGAGGGCGGAGTTGCAGACGATGACGCGCTCGCCGAGCACGCAGTCGTGCGCGACGTGGGCGTTCACCATGAGGTAGCAGCCCTTGCCGACGACCGTGGCGGCGCCCGGAACGGTCGCGCGGTGGATGGTGGCGAACTCGCGCACCGTCACCTCGTCGCCGAGGATGACCCTCGTGGGGACGTCTTTGAACGCGAGGTCCTGCGGATCGCCGCCGATCACCGCGCCGTAATGGATCGTGCAGCGCGCGCCGATCACCGCGTGACGCGTGATCACCGCGTTCGCCATGATCGTCGTGCCCTCGCCGACGCGCGCGCCCTTCTCCACGACGGCGCCGGGGCCGATACGCACGTTGGGCGCGACGTCGGCCTCGGGCGACACGTGCGCGCAGGGGTCGATGACGACGTCGGAGTGAATCACGCGCCCGATCCTCCGCCCTTCTGCTGCAGCAGGTCGGCCTCGTCGAGCAGCCCGAAGCCGTTCCGGCGGAGGATGTCGGCCGCGGTCGAGCGCGAGTCGACGTGGATGACCACGCACGCGCGCCCCCGCGGCCGCGAGAGCATCGGGAAGCAGTAGTTGATGTTGATCTCGCCCTGGATGAGGGCGCGGCACACCGACAGCAGGCCGTTGGGATCCTCGGGGATCTCCACCGCCAACGCCTGGACTTCGGTGGATACGAATCCCGCTTCGGTCAAAGCGCGCGCCGCCGCTTCGGTGCGGTCGACGACGAGGCGGAGCACGGCGAAGTCGGCGCTGTCGGTGATCGCGAGCGCCTGCACGCAAACCCCGGCGCCGTCGAGAGTCTTGAGCGCTTCGCGGAGCTGGCCGACGCGGTTCTGCAGGAACACCGCGAGCTGTCGCACGCTGGGGTCTTCGTAACCGCGCTCCGTCATCACCATGGCGGCGGAGCTTAACGGCGGCCGAAGAACGCCGGAAGAAGCGGCGCCGCCGCCGTCCCGGTGAAAGACGCCCCCCGCGCCTTACTTCCAGGAGGCGGCGCGCGGCCGGTGGGGGGCCAGCAGGCCGAGCGTCGTCATCGCGGTGCCGTAGGCCGCCGATCGCGGAAAGACGCGGTCGTTCCACGTCCCGTCCGCGTCCCGGGTCTTCGCATAAAGCTCGCGCAGGCGCGCGCGGAGCGCGGGGCGCTCCGCCTCCGGCAGGTGCTCGATCGCCTCGGCGGCGTAGGTGTGCCCGAAGTGGAAGTAATAGGGAGCGACGCCGTACGGCGGCTCGTGCGTCCCCGTCTTCGCGCGACGCTTCTCCAGCTCGTCCCAGTGCGTGAAGAACGCGTCCACCGCGCCGCGCACGCGGCCGACGTCGCCGCGCCCCGCGAGCCAGAGCGTCGTCTCGGCGACGGCCATGCGCGCGCAGGCGCCGGGGACCGCGTCGCCGCCTGCGGCCCGCTTCCGCTTCGGGTTCGACGCGTACTGGAACGAACCCGCGTCCGTGCGCGCGTCCTCCAGCGTCTTGAGCGCGCGCTCGATCGTCGCGCGACGCACCGCGAATCCCTGCGCCTCCGCCTGGAAGAGCGCGAGGAGCGTGGGCGCGGTCATGAACGGGCTCGCCGGATTGGGACGGTCCGCGCCCTGGGGCCGCGAATAGTTCCAGCCCCCGGTCTCCGCGATCTCGGTGGCGATGAGCGTCTTCACCAGCGTCTTCGCCAGCTCCGTCAACGCCTGCGCCCGCGCCGGGGCGGCGCCGCGCTCGAGCGTGCGGAGCGTCAGCGCGAGCGCGTACGCGTGGCCCCATCCGCGCACGTCGTAGGTTCCGAGAAAGCCCGCCGTCATCAGCGGGTGCGACGCGGCGTGCTCGAGGCAGAACGCGAGGCCGCGGTCGAACGCGGCGCGGCGCGGTGCGTCGTCTTCGAAGCCCGGCGCCTCGAGCAACGCGAGGCAGGTGATGGCCGTGCCGCCGACGCGGTAGCCGATCGGGATGTCGCCCTCGAACCGGTACACGCCTTCGTAGGGCCACTCGGACGGCGTCGTCGCGGGGCGCGACGTCGCCTTCGACGCGCCCGCGCCGCTCTTCTTCGCGTCCGCGCCGTCGCCGCCGTCGCGTCCGTCCGGCGTCGCGCGGCGACGCCGCGCGGGCCGCGGCTCGGAGGTCGGGTCGTAGGCCTCCTGGCGGCCCACGAGGAATCGCACCGCGTCGGCGGCGAGCGCGAAGTCGGCCTCGGCGGTCGAGGCCGCCGCCGACGGTCGCGACGCCGGCGCCTGGGCGCGCACCGGGCCGGCGGGGACCGCCGTGAAGATCGTCGCGAGCACGATAGGGAGACGCGTCATGAGGCGCGGATCATAGGGCGCGCCGCGAGGCCGCGCGCGCGTCGTCGGTCGCGAACGACCGGGCGCGGCGGGAAGCCGACGACGCGGGGCCGTCCCTCCGCTTCGCTTCCGGTGCGGGTCGCTGCGGTCCATGGTCGATGAGCCTGCGCCGCTCGCGCTACGATCGCGCACGGCATGGCGGGATACTCCGGAACGCCGCTCGCGAAGAAGCTGGGCGTCAAGGCAGGGACGCGGTTCGCGGTCCTCGACGCGCCGCGCGGCTTCGCGGTGCCGGACCTGCCCGCGGACGTCGCGCCGTCGTCCCGTCTCCCGAAGACCGTCGACGTCGCGCTCTGGTTCACGACGTCGTCCGCCGCGATCGACGCAAAGCTCCCCGCGCTGGAGTCGGCGATCCGCCCCGACGGCGCCGCCTGGATCGCCTGGCCGAAGAAGGCGTCCGGCGTTCCCACCGACGTCACCGAAGACGTCGTCCGCGCGCGGGCCCTCCCGCGCGGGCTGGTGGACGTCAAAGTCTGCGCGATCGACGACGTCTGGTCGGGCCTCAAGCTCGTCGTCCGCAAAGAACTGCGCTGACCGCGAGGCGGCGGACGACGCCGCGGGTCCTTGCCGACGCCCCCCCATGCGGCCGATACGATCGCGCCATGATCACGGCGATCGGACTCGGAAGGTGGTTCCTCCTCGCGGCGACGGTGTTCTCCGCGCTCGCTCAGGCGCCCGGCGCTCCGCAGGCGTCGCCCGCGGCGGAGACGCGGCCTGCGCGCTTCAAGCCCGGCGACTTCACCGAAGACGGCATGAACCGGCGGCTGCGGGAGTTCCTCCCCCTGTTGGAGGACATCCTCGGCGCGCCGTTCGGCGAACCGCCCAGAGTGCGCGCGGCGTCGCCGCATGAGCTGGGGGCGATCGTCTTCGAAGAGATGCTCATCCTTCGCGACCGCATGCCGGGCGCGGCGCGCGGCGGCCTGTTGCGCGCCGTCGTGAAGGGGCAGACGGCGGCGCTGGGCCGGCAGTTGTTCGCCAAGGTCGACGTCGCCCACGGCGTCATCTACGTCGTCCCCGAGAACTTCCTCGAGCGCATGGACGACCCCGCCGCCGGCGAGGCCGCGGGCTCGCAGAACATGCTCGACGCCGTCCTGCTCCACGAGGCGACGCACGTCTGGCAGCACCGACGGGCGCCGGGCGGACTCGCCGCGTACTTCGGCGCGCCGAAGTCGGTCGACGAGATGCAGTGCCTGAACTCGGTCACCGAAGGGCATGCCGACGTCGTGACGCGCCTCGCGTTGACGCGCCTCGGCCGCGCCGACGACTTCGCCGCCTACCGTCGCGTCCAGTCCGTGATCCCGCGCTTCCTCCGCGAACGGGCCGACGCGCGGACCCTCGCGTACCACGAGGCGCTGTCGCTCTCGCCGTACCTCGAAGGCGAACGGTTCATCGAAGGCCTCGCCCGCCGGGGCGACGTGCGCTCGGCGTTCGCCCGCGCGTTCGCCGCGCCGCCCCGCACGCGGCACGAGGTGGCCGATCCCGACCTCTACGCGGACCCCGAAGGTCGCGTGGTCGACACGTTCGAGCTCGACGCGCGCCTCCAGCGCATCTTCAAGGAGCGCAAGGAACCGTCCGAATCGATCGGCCTGCCGGCCACGGTCGTCCGCGCCGAACTGGCGCCGCTCGGGGAAGAGACGGCCGCCAGGCTCGTCTCCGACTTCGCCGGCGGAGCGACCGTCGCCACGAAACCGGCGAAGGCGGCGTTGAATCAGCTTTCGCTGCTCACGCTGAAGCCGATGTACGCCCGCGACGCCGCGGGCGCCGCCCGACTCTTCCACGCGTATGTCGCGGCGTGGGAGGCGGAGACCGAAGCTTCCGCCGCGCCCGACGGCCCGAGTCCGAGCGAAGTTGCGGACGTCCCGGTGGACGGCGGTCGCGGTCGGCGTCTCAAGCGCACCGTGACACCCGAACGCGGCAAGCCTTACGACGTCGTCGCCGTGCTGATGGTCCGCGGACGCGTCGTCTGCGAAGCGCGCGCGACGGTCTGCGTCGACTCGGAGGAGTCGCTGACGGCGCTGGCGCGCGCCGGTCTCGAGGCCGCGGAAACCGCCCCCGAGCGCGGCGTCGCGTCGCGCCCGACGACGCCCGCTTCGCGGCCGGCGGCGGAGCGCCTGCGCGGCCGGGTCGTCTACCGACCCATGCTGGAGCCGGTTCCGAAGTTCGAAGTCCACCTTTGGACGGCGCCGCCAGACCGCCGCATCATCGTGGTCGAAGGACGCGACGGCGCCTTCGAGGTTGATCTGGCGGACCCCGAGGGCGCGCTGGTCGGCGCGGTCATCGTCGACGGCGAACGCATCCCCGACGTCGCCGGGACGCGACCGGTGCGGAAGGACGGCGGTCTTCTCCTCGATCTGAAGTTGATCCCGCCGGAGTTCGCCGCCGTCCGTGTGGTCGATGACGCGGGCGATCCGATCGCCGGGGCGGAGCTGTACGCGTCCGACCGCTATCGCCCGAAGGACGCGCCGCCGACTCGGCCCGCATTCTCACCGCCGTTCGCCGTGACCGGCTCGGACGGCGTCGCCCGATTCCGCCGCGACGGCGTTCTCGGCGACCGATGGAAGGACGCCGTCGAAATCGTGGTCGCGGCGGCGGGACGCGCCGACGAAGCGGTGGAGACGGCGCGCGTCTCGAACGCCGACGCGCCGTCGGACGTCGTGCTCGGTCCGGGCGGCGGACTCTCGGTCATGATCGAAGGCGCCCTCGATCGCGACGACCTCGTCTATACCGTCGAGCCGTCGACCGAAGACGCCTCGAGGGCCGATCGCGTGGTCGTCAGGCCCTCGCGCGATGCTCTGAAGATCGACGGTCTCGCGCCCGGCGATTACGTCGTGGCCGCATGGAGCGCCGAGCGCACGAAGGTGGTCGTGCCGCGCAAGGGACGCGTCGCGCACGTCGCCGCGAAGGTGGTCGCCGGAGAGGCGGCGACGGCGAAGCTCGACGTCAGGGCGCCGGCGGGCGCCGTGC
>DASPNK010000190.1:0-4835 GCA_035626575.1 Planctomycetota bacterium
CCCCGCCGCCGTCGTCGGGCCCGGTCACGCCGAGGGCGCGGCCCGGCATCAGCAGGAGGTTCGCCTCCTTCACCGTCGCCAGCTCGCCTCCCGAGGGAGTGCGGACCACGCGGGTCAGATCGTGCACGCGGAGCGCGCCCATCGAGCCGCGATGGTACGCGGCCCGACGGACGCGCCCGCGACGTTCAGCTCAGCGTGAACGCGGCCGTCAGCTTGTACGGCACGCCGGCGCAGCCGGCGTCGAAAACGGCGCCCTGGATCGAGAGCCACGGAGATCCGAGCAACGACGCCGGCACGGTGAAGGACGACTCGTTCTTCCCCGCCGCGTCGAGGATGAAGAGGTAGTTCAGCGGGAACGGCGAGGTGAACCAGTCGCCGGGGATCGTCAGGCCGACCAGGCTCAGGTCGAGGCTGCCGACGCACGGCAGGGACAGCGTGTTGACCGCCGGCGCGCCGGCGAGGAGCAGCAGCGGCGCGTTCGCAGGCCCCGACCAGGTGAGAGTCACGCGGTTCGCGGCGGGCCCGGTCGTCGGGATCGAAACCGGGAAGATGCCCGCGACCCCGAGCTGGCCGACGCCGTTCACCTTGAGACTTGCGGTCGCCGCATTCGCCTGCCCCGTGCCGGGGTTGCACTGCGTGATCGGCGCCGTGACGCCGAAGGACCAGGTCGGGTCGTCGATGAAGGCGAACGACCCGACGCCGAGCGTCCCGTTCAGCGCGGCGCCGGTCGCCGTCGCCGAGTTGGTCACGGTCTGGCCCGCGCCGTCGTTCAGGCGCCAGTACGCCTTCAACCCCGGCTCCGAACCGGTGAGGACGGAGAACCGCGTCGCGTTGACGTCGCCGAGCGTGCGATGGATGTTCCAGATGCGGACTTCGTCGACGTGGCCGTCGACGGCGAGGGAACCGTTCACCGACAGCGACCCCGCCTGGTGGCGGCCTCCGATCGACAGGTCGGCGCTGGTCGACGCCGACATCGCATTGGCGGTGCCGATCCACGTGCCGACCTGCGCGCCGTCGACGTACATGGAGAAGATCGGCGTCGACCGCGTGATCACGCAGTGGTGCCACGCGCCGTTTCGGAGATTCGAACCGCCGACGAAGTTCTCGAACGCCCCGGAGAAATGGCCGTAGAAGTCGAGCGCGCCGGACGGCGTGATGCGGAAGAGGTACGAGGCGCCGACTCCCCACTTGGCGAGGAACTCCTCCCACCCGGCGGGCGCGGCGGGGTCGATGCGGACCCACGCCTCGAGCGTGAAGTCGCCGAAGCCGTCGACCGACCCGGCCGGCGGCGAGGGGAACGTCACGATCTGACCGCCCGAAAACGCGAGGGCGGCGTTCGTGCCGTTGACGCACTGGGCGGAAGCGACGGCGGAAAGGGCGAGAAGGACGACGAGCGCCGCGGGGCGACGCGACATGCGGCTGAACATGGCTGCAACTCCTGGGTCCGCACCGCGGGGACTTGGCGCGCGATGACCTAGAGGCCACCCATAGAGCCGGCGTTCGGCCGGTTACCGCGCCGGCGGGCTTCCCGCGGCGACGCCTTCCGCCGGGCGCGCCCCGCGGCAGAATCCCCCGTCGCGTTGCCGCGACGGAGAGCCGCCCATGCTCCGCCCGCCCGCCCTCGTCGCGTTCGCCGTCGCCGTCTGCTGCGCCGTCGCCGACGCCCAGACGGATCCGACGCCGGACACCCGCCCTTCCGACCGCGCCCAGGCGATCGCGGCGCGCATTTCGACGGAAGTCGAGACCGTGCGCGGCCTCCCGTTCAAGGCGCCGCCGAAGATCGGGCTCTATCGGACGGACGAACTCCGCGCGTTCATCATCAAGGCGTTCGAGCGCGACCTCCCGCCGGCGAAGCTGGCGGCGACGGAGCGATCGCTCAAGGCGCTGCGACTTCTGCCGGCCGACTACGACCTCGGAGCGGGGTTGCTCGAGCTGCTCACCGAGCAGATCGCGGGGTTCTACGACCCGGTGACGAAGGAGCTGCGATTGATCGATCGGTCCGGCGAGCCGGAGGGATCGAGCGCCGCCATCGACGCGATGTTGAAGGGCATGGGCATGGACATGGACGCCATCACCATGGCCCACGAGCTCACGCATGCTCTGCAGGACCAGCACTTCCCGCTGCTCCGGCTGCCGTTGGACCTCGAGGGCGAGGACGATCTCGCGGCGGCGTCGCAGGCGACCGTCGAAGGCGACGCCACGGTCGCCATGATGGCGTGGACGTTCTCTCGCAACGGGGGCCGCTTCGATCAGATCTTCAACCCCGTGGTCGGTCGGGCGGCCGCGGGCTCGATGGACCTGAAGTCGCTCCCCGGCGGCGCGAAGCTCGCCGAATGCCCGCCGTACCTCCGCGAGTCGCTGATCTTCCCCTACATCGCGGGAATGACCTTCTGTCTCGACGTCGCGCGCGCGTCGAAGAGCTTCGCGCCGATCGACGCGGCGCTGGCGGCGCCGCCGCGCAGCACCGAACAGATCCTCCACGCCGAGAAGCTCGACGGCGCGAAACGCGACGATCCGCAGCGGCTCGAGCTGCCGGACCTCGCGCCGCACCTGCCGCCCGGGTATCGACTGCTGACGACGAACGTCCTCGGCGAAGCGGGCTGCCGCGTCCTCTTCGCCGACGAGCTGGGCGCGCGCGCCGCCGCCGAAAGCGCGCCCGCCGAAAGTCGGAGCCGGACTGCGGAGCGGCGCGCGGCGCAGGCGCGGGCGAAGGCCGCCGCGGCCGTCGCGGCAGGCTGGGACGGAGACCGGTACGCCGTCTACGTGAAGGACGGCGCACCCGACGTCCTCGTCTGGCTGAGCGTCTGGGATACCGCCGAGGACCGCGCGGAGGCCGCCGCGCGTCTCATCGAACTGTTCGGGGAGGCCGCGGTCTTCGCGTGCGGGCCGGCCGACGGCGCCGCGACCGTCGAGGCCGACGGGCCGACGGGACAGGACGTCGTGCTCGTGACGCCCGTCGACGCCGCGGCCGGCGGCGGAGCGGGCGGAGCGGCGTCGGCGCTCCCGCCTCCGCTGATCGACGCCGTCCGCCGCGCGACGCGCACGGTGCTGCGCACGACGCCGCTCAAGGAGGTTCCGAAGTGACGCCGGCCGACGCGCTGGCCGACGTCCGCGCCGGCGGGCGCCTGGCCGTCGACGACGCGGAGCGCGTCTACGTCGAGGCGTCGACCGACGACCTGCGCGCGACGGCGATCGTCGTGCGCGACCGCCACAATCCCCCCGGCCGCGCGACGTACCTCGTCGACCGCAACGTCAACTACACGAACGTCTGCATCACCGACTGCAAGTTCTGCGAGTTCTATCGTCCGCCGAAGCACGGCGAGGCGTACGTGCTCTCGTGGGAGACGCTGTCGGAGAAACTGCGCGAACTGGTCGCCATCGGCGGGACGCGCGTCCTCCTCCAGGGCGGCCATCATCCCGACCTCAGGATCGGCTGGTACGAAGACCTGCTTCGCCGTCTGCGCGTCGCCTTCCCTTCGATCGAGCTGAATGCGTTCTCGCCGTCGGAGATCGAGAACCTCGCGAACCTCGAGGGCATGACGACCCGCGACGTGTTGGCGCGCCTCCGCGAAGCGGGCATGGCGGGCCTTCCCGGCGGCGGCGGCGAAATCCTCGACGACGAGATCCGCACGCTCGTGTCGCCGAAGAAGACGAAGACCGCGGCGTGGCTGCGCATCATGGGCGAGGCCCACGAGCTCGGTCTCGTCACGACGGCCACGATGGTCTTCGGCTTCGGCGAGCAGCCGGCGCACCGCGTCCGCTCGCTGGCGGCGGTGCGCGACCGTCAGGACCTTTCCCTCGCGCGCTACGGCCGCGGCTTCGTCGGCTTCGCGGCGTGGCCGCTCCAGTACGAGAGCCGGTTCGGGCACGTCTTCGCCGGCCTGAAGGGCTGGAAGCTCGGCGGCACCGAGGAGGAGTACCTTCGACACACCGCGTTCTCGCGGCTCTTCCTCGACAACGTGCCCCACTTCCAGGCGTCGTGGCCCACGATGGGTCTCGCCGTCGCGCGCGTCGCGCTCGGTTACGGATGCGACGACATGGGCGGGACGATGATGGAGGAGAACGTCGTCTCGCAGGCCGGCGGCAGATATCGGTGCGCGACGGAAGACGACCTCGCGGAGTGCATCCGCGGCGCCGGGCTGACGCCGCGGAAGCGCACCAGCGACTACGCCCTCGCCGCCGGATAATCGCACGCGGCGCGCCGGTTTCGAACGGCGTGCGGCGCGCCGACTCCGTTCTTGACCGCGCCGGGCGGGCGTTACAGAGTGCGCCGATGATTTTCCCCGACGCCGCCGGACTCCGCCGGACCGTTCCTGCACGCTTCGCGCTCCGCGTGCTCCTCGCCGTCCTCGCCTCGACGCCCGTCGTTCGCGCTCAATGCGTCGTCGGCGTCAACGGAGGACTGCAATTCGGCCCCGGGACCTGGGCGCACGCGCCCGCGAGCGGCGTGCTCGACGGGCTCGGCGACTTCACGATCGAGACTTTCGTGAAGACGACGGCGCCGACGGGCTACCTCGTCGACCGCTTCCGGTGCTGCAACGGGACGACGACCGACGACGCCTTCTCGCTGTCCGTCGTCAACGGGAAGCCCAACATCGAGCTCGCCGCCGCAAGCGGCGCCTACGCCTCGGTGTCGGCGACCCAGGCGGTGAACGACGGAACGTGGCGCCACGTCGCCGTCGTGCGGTCCGGCGCGACGACGACCTTCTACGTCGACGGCGCGGCGGCCGGATCGTTCATGTTCGCGCCCACCCTCGGCGCGACGGGCGGAAAGACCGCGTTCGGCGTGTCGCAGACGCCTTCGGGCACGCCCTCCGGAGCGTCCTTCAACGGCT
>DASPNK010000191.1:0-10869 GCA_035626575.1 Planctomycetota bacterium
GCCGCGCTCGGCGAGGCGCTCGGGCGGCTCGCCGGGGAGGTCCGCGCCCGGCGGGCGGCGGGTCCGGCCCGCGCCGTTGCGCCTCCGCGCGCCGTCGACTACGTTGCGCCGCGCGGCGGCGGCCCCCACGGCCCCGCCGACTCGGAATAGGAGCGGCCGTGAAGAAGATCGGAGTGATGGTCGGCCGAGAGAACACCTTCCCGGAGGCGTTCCTCGCCGCGGTCAACGCCCGGACGGCCGAGACCGGCGTCAGCGCGGAGTACGTGCGCGTCGGCGGCGTGGTGTGCGGCGAGCCGCCGGAGTACGCGGTCATCCTCGACCGGATCTCCCACGAGGTCCCGTTCTTCCAGGCCTACCTGAAACATGCGGCGCTGAACGGGACGTACGTCGTCAACAACCCGTTCTGGAAGCTGGCGGACGACAAATTCTTCGGCACCGCCCTCGCGAAGAAGGTGGGCGTGCCGGTCCCGCGTTCGGTGACGCTCCCGAACAAGGAGTACATCCCCGACATCACGTCCGGCTCGCTGCGGAACATGAAGTGGGTCGACTGGGAGGGCGTCCTCCGCTACGTCGGCGCGCCCGCGTTCATCAAGCCGATCTACGGCGGCGGCTGGAAGAACGTCACCAAGGTCCGCAACCTCGAAGAGCTGATGAAGGCGTACGACGAGAGCGGCCAGCTCTCGATGATCCTGCAGGAGGGGATCGAGTGGGACGCCTACGTGCGCTGCATCGTGATCGGCCGGAAGCACGTGTATCCCCACCCGTGGGATCCGTCGCGCCCCCACCACGAGCGCTACAGCCACGCGAAGTTCGACATCCCGCAGCCGCTCATGGATCGCATCGTCGAGCTGTCGCTGCGTCTCTGCCGCGCGCTCGGGTACGACATGAACACCTGCGAGTTCGCCGTGCGCGACGGCGTGCCCTACGCCATCGACTTCATGAACGCCGCGCCCGACCTCGACGCGCGCTCGCTGACGCCGGAAGCGTTCGCCTGGGCCGTGAAGCACATGACGGAGTTCACGATCGACCTCGCGCGGGGCGGCGCCGCGGCCGAAACGCCGCCGCGCTGGGACGCGCTCATGTTCGACGGACAGGGCGGCGGCGCGACGACGTCGGGGGCGACGCCCGCCTCCTTCGCCGCGGCGCCGCGGGCGACCGCCGGCCGCGAGCCGGCCTCCGCGGCGCCGTCGCGGACCGCGCCGTCGAAGTCCAAGGGCAGGAAGTGATCCGCGCCGCGGGGAGGCCGCCGCTTCGGCGCGGCGCCCCGCGACGACGCCCATGACGCCCCCCTCCCGACCGCTCACCGACGGCGCGTTCGTCGCGCAGGCGGTCGAGCGCTGGCACGAGCTGCTGCGCGGCGACGCCGGCCCGGCGTCCGCCCAGGGGTTGCTCGACGGCCTCCGGGCCACGCGCCTCACCTTCGGCGACCGGCCGATCTGCCGCGTGCTGCGCCCGTACTTCCTCGCCGAAGGCGAGGCGAAGCGCTTGAACGGCGAGGCCGAGGCGCTGATGAGCGCGCTCCGCAAAGTCCGGCGGAAGCTGGAGACGGACCGCGCCTGGCGGTCGCTCCTGCGCCTCACCGAAGACGAAGAGCTGGTCCTCGCCGCGGACCGCCAGCCGTTCGAGCCGGATCAGATCGCGCGTCTCGACGGGTTCCTCGTGCGCGACGGCGCGTACCGGGTGATCGAATACAACGCCGAGAGCCCGGGTGGCATCGCCTTCGGCGACACGTTGTGCTCGATCTTCCGCGGGCTGCCGGTGCTTCAGGCCTTCGCCCGCGAATACGCGCTGCGTTCCGTCGACGGTCTCGATCTGACGTTGCGTCAGCTGGTCGCGGCGCACCGCGCGCGCGTCGGGCCCGCCGCGTCGCCGAACCCCAACATCGCCGTAGTGGACCGCCGCTCCGCGCCGACGGCGCGCGAGTTCGAAATCTGCGCGGAGTCGTTCACCTACCGCGGCTGCCCGTCGCGCGTCGTCGAGCCCGACGAACTGCGCTTCGAAAACGGGCGACTCGTCGCGGGCGACTTCGTCGTCGACGTCGTCTACAAGCGCGTCCTGGTCGGCGACCTCATCCGCACCTACGGCACCCTGCACCCTCTGTTCCAGGCGCTGCGCGCCGGCGCGGTCACCGTCGCCAGCGGGTTCGGCGTCCACCTGCTCTACCGCAAGGAGCTGTTCGCCTTCCTCCACGACGACCGCATCAAGGCGGAGCTCGACGCCCGCGAGCGCTCCGCGGTCGATCGCTGCGTCCCCTGGACGCGCCTCGTGGCGGACGTGGAGGTGCGCGACGGCGACCGCGCGGCGCGCCTGCTCGACCTCGTGCGCCGGCGGAAGGACCGCCTCGTCCTCAAGCCGACCGCCGAGTACGGCGGCAAAGGCGTGACGCTCGGATGGCTGGTCGACGACGCCGCGTGGGAGAAGGCGCTGCAGGACGCGCTCGACGAGCCGCACGTCGTGCAGGAGCGCGTGGAGCTCGGCCGCGAATCGTTCCCCCTGATGATCGACGGAAAGCTCACCTTCGCGCCCTTCTACGCCGACGTGAACCCCTACATCTGGGGCGGGGTGCGGTCGGAGGGTTTCGGCGCGCGCCTCGCGTCGGGCGAACTGCTCAACGTCACGGCGGGCGGGGGATCGGCCGTTCCGGTTTTCATCCTGGACCGCCCCTGACCGGCGGGGGCGACGGCGGGGGCGGCGCTCCGCCGCCTGCGGCCCGCGAGGATTGCGCGGAAGACCCCGCGGAATCGCCGCGTTTCCCCCTCGCAGGCCGCGAACGGCCGTCGATGCCGAAAAGGGTGCGGCGCGCCTAATTCCAGACGCGCCGCACGGTAAGCCCATGCGGCCCGGCTCTATTGCGGGACGGAAACCCTTGTAAAGTCTTGCGCTTGAAGCCCTCCGCGCAGGTCGCCGACGCGCCGCGGCGGGGGGCCGTGAGAAGGAAGCGGTTCGCCGTTTGATCCGCCGTCGCGGAAGGGGTTTGCGCCTCGAGCGCGCCTTCGCGACCCGCCATCGGAGATGAAGACATGACCACCTCGGTTCTCTGCCGCACCCTCAAGGGCCTGCCTCTGGCGGCCCTCGTCCTGCTCGGCGCCTGCGCGTCCGACGACTCCAAGTCGAAGAAGACGGAGACGCCCGCGCGCACCGAGCCCCGCCGCGAGGCGCCCGCCGCCCGCGTCGACGGCGACATGAGCCGCACCGTCATGGCGTTCCCGACCGGCGATCGCTCCACGTCGGTGATCCTCCTCGAAGTGTCCGCGCCGGCCGAGGTGCGGGTGAATCAGCCGTACGCCTACGAGATGAAGGTCACGAACCTCACGAATCTCACCATCGAGAACGTGACGGTGATCGACACCACCGCGGGCGCGTTCGCGATGAAGTCGTCCACGCCGCCGGCCGTCCGCAACGAAGGCGGCGCCGCGGAGTGGAACGTCGGCCGGATGGGCCCCGGCGAAACCAAGTCGATCTCCGTGCAGGGCAATGCGACGGGCGTCGGGAACATCACCCGCTGCGCGTCGGTGACCTACAACTCGCAGGCGTGCGTCGTGACGCGCGTCGTGCAGCCCGACCTGAAGATCGAGAAGACGGCGCCCGGCGAAGTGCTGGCGTGCGATCCGATCCAGCTCACCTTCCGGGTCACCAACTCCGGCACGGGCGCGGCGCGCAACGTCGTCGTCACGGACCAGCTCCCGCAGGGCTGGACCACGGCCGACGGCCAGCGGACCGTCACGCTCAACGCCGGCACGCTGGAAGGCGGCGCGTCGCGCGATTTCACGGCGATGGTGAAGGCGGCGGCGCCCGGCTCCTTCGAGAACTCGGCGACGGTGAAGGCCGACGGCGGGCTTGAGACGAAGTCGAACGTCACGCGCACCACGGTGCGTCAGCCGGTGCTGACCATTCAGAAGAAGGCGCCGGAGCGCCGCTTCATCGGCCGCGAGATCGAGTACGAGATCACGGTCGCCAACACCGGCGACGGCGTGGCGAAGAACACGATGCTCGAGGACGTCCTGCCGGCCGGAACCCGGTTCGTGAGCGCGTCCGACGGCGGCACGTTCTCCGGCGGCAAGGTCACGTGGTCGCTCGGCGAGCTGGCGCCCAAGGCGACGAAGACCGTGCGCTGCACGGCGAGCCCGGGCGGCGCGGGGCAGCTTCGCAACGAGGCTTCGGCGCGCGCCTACTGCGCGGCGGCGGTGTCGGCCAACGCGGTCACCGCGGTCGAAGGCATCCCGGCTCTGCTGCTCGAGGTGATCGACCTCGACGACCCGATCGAGATCGGCAAGGACGTGACCTACGAGATCGTGGTGACCAACCAGGGCTCGGCGGTCGGCTCCAACATCACCATCCGCGTCGGCCTCGACGAGGCGATGAAGTTCGTGAGCGCCGGCGGCGCCACCAACGCGCAGGCCGCCCCGACGGCCGCCGAAGGCGGGAACTTCACCTACGTCGCGCTGCCCGCCCTTCCGGCCAAGCAGAAGGCGGTGTGGCGCGTGACGGTCCGCGCGACGAAGGCCAAGGATGCGCGTCTCGCGGTCTCGATGAACGCCGACCAGATCGATCGCCCGTACGAAGAGACCGAAGGCACGCGGTTCTATTGATCGCGCGCGGGGAGCGGGGCGCGCCCCGCTCCGCCCGCCGATCACGTCGACGGCCCGGCCGCTTCACGGCGCCCGGGCCGTCCGTCTTTCCAAGCGGAGCGTCGTCCGTGGTGAAGTCGAGTTGGTGGGTCGTCGTGGTCGCCGTCGCGTCCGGCGCCTGCGCGTCGGCCGGCGGATCCCGCGACTCCGGCCGGGTCGCGGCCGCGCCGGATCGCGCGCGGCTTGCGGCGTCCCCGGCGCGCATCGTCTCGGCGGAGACCGAAACCGTCGGTCTCGGCGTCGTCACGTACGCCGTCGAGGTCGAGGTGCGCAACGACGGCGCGACGCCCGCCGCGACCGAGGGGCTGACGCTCGCCTTGACGTCCGGCGGCCGGACGCTGGCGCGCCGCACGTTCGACGCGTCGGCCTCCGTCGCGGTCGGAGCGTCGGCGCGCCTCGTCGAACGATGGAGCGTCGACACGGCGCAGCTGACCTCGAAGGACCGCGAACTTCGACCGGGCGTCGTCGTACCGTGCGTGCTCGAGGCCGTCGTCGCGCTGCGCGGTCCCCGCGGGCTTCAGGACGCCCCGGCGTCGGCCAGAGTCGACCTGCCGCTTCCGACGCCGCCCCGTCTCGAGGCTCGCACGCTGCGGTGCGCTGCGGACGGAGACCGGGTCCGCGGTACGGTGCGCTTCGATCTGCAAAACCCGAACGTGTTCCCGCTCGACGCCGAACGTTTTTCGTTCTCCCTGCGTCTCGGCGGGGCAGAGGTCGCGGTCGAAGCCGACACGCCGCCGTCGCTTCCGCCGCAAGGTGCGGCGCCGTGGGACGTCGCGTTCGAGGCGGCCCGGTCCGACGCGCGTTGGGCCGAAGGGACCGCTCCGGGCGTCGCCTTCCTGCTCGACGGCACGCTTCTCGCGTTCTCGCCGTTCGGCGTCCTGGTTTTTCCGACCGGCGCCTCGGGAGCGATCGAGATCTCTCGATGATTCTCTGAGAGCGACGTTCCGCGCCTCCGCGCCGTACCAAGACCGGCGCGCCTCGCGTGCGAACGCCGTCCCGCAACCGACTTTCGAAAGCCGACGCCATGGCCGATTCGATGACGCCTCGTCCGAACGCCGACTCTTCGCGTCCCGTCGCGCCTCCGCCCGCGCCTCCGCCGCCGCCCGCAGCCGTCGTCGCGGTCCGCCCTCGGCGCCGCATCTGGCCGAAGGTGCTGCTCGGCGTGCTCGCGCTCGTCGTCGTCGCGCTCATCGTCCTCCCGTTCGCGATCCGACCGATCGTGCGCGCGAAGGCGAAGGAGGCGGTCGAGGCGCATCTCGACGGGACCGTCGACCTCGACGGCTTCTCGTTCATGTGGCCCGCCGACGTGACGGTCGACGACTTCGTCCTGCGCGACCGCCGCGGCGAAACCGTCGTGACCGCCGATCGGCTTACCGTGGACGTCGGCCTGCTGGCGTTGCTCTCCAGGTCGGTGCGCGCCGAGGTCGTGCTCGAGCGCCCGAAGATCTACGTCCGCGAGGAGGCGGACGGCCGCTTCAACGTGCAGAAGCTGATGAAGGCGCGCCCGCCCCAGGCCGCCGAGCCCGCGCCTCGACCCGCGCCGCCGTCGGACTCGCCGACCCCGCGCACCTCGCCGCCCTCGCAACCGGCGCCGAAGGCCGAGCCGATGGACGCGCCCGAACTGAAGGCCGACGTGCGTCTCGTCGACGGCGAGGTGACGGTCGCGCTGCGCGACGGCCGCACCGTGCGCATTCCCGAGGTCGACCTCGAGATCGACGTGGACGGCCTCGACCGCCCCGCGCCGTTTTCGGTCGCGTTGCGGACCGACCGCGGCGGCGCGGTGCGCGCGAACGGCGCGGTGACCGTGGCGCACGGCGGCAAAATCGATCCCGAGCGCCTCGAGGGGCGCGTGAACTACGAAGTGCGCGGCCTGCCGCTCGGCGAATGGGCGCCGCTGGCGGCCAAGTACGGCGAGATCGAGCGCCTCGAAGGCGTCGTCGAAGGCGCCGGCGCGTACGAGTTCGTCGGCCGCGCGGTCGTCGGCAAAGGCGACCTCGCGGTCACCCGCCTCGACGTTCTCGGCGGCGCCGTGGGCGCACGACCGCTGGCGATTCAGGCGGTCGTTCTCAAGAACGACGTGTCGCTCGACGGCGACGGGTTCGGCCGGGTCGACGCGGCGTTCGCCGCCGACGACCTCGCGCGGCTCGACCTGAACGCGCGGATCGAGCGGGCCGCCGAAGCCGGCGCCCGCCGCGTCGCGGCGACGCTGAAGGGCGGCGCCGATTTCGCGAAGGCGTCCGCCGCGGCGCCGGGGCTGCTGCGCCTCAAGGAGGGCTACCGGCTCGAAGGCGGCGCGACGGTCGACGGCTCGGTCGACGCGACGCATGCGGCCGACGGGCTCGCCGCCGCGTTCGCGAAGCTCGGAGTCCGGCTCGAGCGGCTGGCGGTCTTCGACGCGTCCGGCAGGGCGCTGCCCATCGACCGCGAGGCGACGCTGGACGTCGAAGCCTCGCAGGCCCGGGGCGGGCCCGCGGAGCTGAAGACCGCGAAGGTGCGGATGGGATCGATCACGGCGGACGCGGGCGGCTCCTACGACGCCGCGCGGCGCACGGTCGGTCCGTCGTTCCTCAAGGCCGACGCCGACCTCGACGACCTCTCACGGAAGCTGCACTCGTTCCTCGACCTGCCGACCGCGTTCGGCGGACGCATCCACGTCGACGCCCGCGTCGAAGGCGAAGGCTCGACGGCGCGCTCGACGTCGAAGGTGACCGTGGCGGACCTGCGCACGTCGAGCAAGGACGGCAAGACCGTCGGGCCTCTCGACGTCGTGCTGGAGCAGGCGGCGCGCCTCGACCTCGCGCCGGGCGGAACCACCGTGCTCGAGTCGCTGACGCTGACGTCGGCGCCGCTCGAAGTCCGCGCGAGCGGCAAGATCGTCGACCTCGCCGACGCGGCGCGCCGCGCGGGCGACCTCGCCGCGACGGTCAAGGCCGACCCCGCCGCCCTGCAACGCACGCTGGGCGCCTTCTTCTCCGGCTACGCGATCGCGGGCGCTCCGCTGACCGCCGAGGTCCGTGCGGCGGTCTCGCCCGACGCGACCCGCGTGGACGGCGCGGCCGACGGTCGCGGTTTCGCGCTGACCGGTCCCGCGCTCGGCCCGGAGGGCTTCCGCGTCGCGGCGCTCGACCTCGCGTTCGACGCCAGCGCCGATCCGAAGGCGGAGCGCTTCGACCTGAGCCGGCTGCAGCTGACGGCGCGGGACCTCGCCGTGCAGATGAAAGACGCGCCGGAACCGATCCGCTCCCGCGAGCTGGCGCTGACGGCCGCCGGTCGGCGGACCGGCGCGGACGCCGAGCTCCGTTCCCTCGACCTGCGCAGCGACTTCGCGACGGCCCAGGGCTCGGGCCGCGTGGTCGGCATCGGCAGGCCCGGCATGACGGCCGCCGGCGAGATCGCGGCGCGCGGCGACGTCGCCCCGCTGTTCGAGCTGGTGCGCGGCATGAAGCCGGAGTACCGCGACGCGCGGGCCGGCGGCGCGTGGCGCCTGGCGGTGAAGGCGAGCGGCGCGGGGACCGACTTGACCCTGACCTCCGACGTCGAGGTCGACGGGTTGTCGCTCGTCGGCGTGCAGGCGGCGGGGAAAGACCTCGCGGTGCGCGACGCGCGCGTGGCTCTGAAGGCCGACGCGACGCTGCGGACCGACGGGGCGGGCGCCGCCGACCTTCGGTCGGTGCGCCTCGACGCGCCCGGCGTGTCGATGACGGCCAACGGGAAGGCGTCGAACTTCCTCGGCGACGGAGCGAAACCCGAGACGACGCTGGCGGTCGCCGCCGACCTCGACCCTGAAGAGCTGAACCGTCGTCTCGGCGCGTTCCTCGCGGGCTACGAAACCGGCGGCTCGCCGGTCAAGCTGCGGGCCGACGTCGCGCTGGCCGGGAACACGACCACGATTCACGGCCGCCTCGACGGGCCGTCGGTGCGCATCGTGCTGCCGCCCGATCCGTCCGCGCCGCCGGATGCGCCGGCCGCCGGTCCGCGCACGATCGTGCAGGACGACCTCGCGGTGGCGTTCGACGTCGTGAAGGGCGGCACGCCCGAAGCGCCGACGCTCGACGTGCGTACGGCCACCTTCGCCTCGCGCACGGCGACGGCCTCGGCCAAGGGCCGCGTGGCGGGGACCGGCTACGGAGACGCCGACCTTGCGCTCACCGCGCGGGCGCAGCTCGCCGACGTGCAGCGCGACCTCGGCGCGTTCCTGCCGAAGAAGGACATGGAGTTGCGCGGCGCGACTTCGCTCGACGCGACGCTCAAGGGCCGAGGCGACCGCGCGAAGCTGGCGGGAGAGCTGACCGTCGCCGACTTCTTCGTGTCGGCCCCCGGCGACCGCCACGGCGAGCGCAAGACGGCGACCGATCCGAAGGTGGCCGTGCGGTTCGACGTCGACACGCAGCCGCAGGCGTCGTCCTACGAGATCCACCGGCTCGAGATGGCTTCGAGCTTCCTGTGGGGCACGGCGAGCGGTCGCATCCACGACGTCGCGGCCGAGCCGACGTTCGCGGGCGTGAAGGGCGACTTCACTTATCACCCCGACCGACTCGGCGCGGTGCTGCAACCGTGGCTGCCGGGCGAGCTCCAAGGGACGGAGCATAAGAAGGTCGTCTTCAACCTCGACGGCAAGGCGGTCGCCACCGACTGGGTGTCGGTGCTTCGCGGCGCCGACGGCGCGATGTCGGCCTCGGTCGCCAAGTACGTGATGCCCGCGTTCGACCTCTTCGGCGACATGCGGCTCACGGTGAAGAACGAGCGCCTCGACTCGACCGGTCTGCTCAAACTCAACGGCGGCGACCTGTCGCTGCAAAGCGGGCTCGACCTGCGCCGCACGCCTGACGCGGTCTCGAAGGTGACGCTGCAGCTGGCGGGCGCGAAGGCCAACGGCGAGATGTCGCCCCTGCTGCAGCTGGTCAACCCGGTGTTCGCGCTGGACGGCCTCGGGAGCGGCGCCCGCGCGAGCGACGGCGGAGGGGGCGGGCTTTCCGACTTCCTCACCGGCCTGCTCGATCTGAAGGTCGACCTGACCTACAGCGGGCGCATCGACGCCGACACGTTCACGCGCGGCGTGACGAACATCCCGTTCAGGAACATCGACGGCGCGGGGCGCATCGGCTTCAGCAACGTGGCCGTGAAGGGCTCGTCGCTCCTCGGCGTGTTGGCCGGCGCGCTGTTCTCCAACGGGCTCGCCGCGCTCGGACAGGGCGGGACCGGCGGCAGCCGCCTCGAACTGGAGCCGATCACCTTCACGATCCGGAAGGGTCGGCTCCACTACGACCGGCCGCTGAAGATGACGATCGCGGGCGTCAAGACGGAGTGGAACGGCTCGATCGGCCTGGACAAGAGCCTCGACATGTGGCTCGAGGTGCCGATCACCGAGAAGCTCGTGGCGAAGCACACGGTGCTCGGCGCGCTCGTCGGCACGTCGTTCCGCGTGCCGCTGGCGGGCGACGCGGGCAAGCCGCAGCTTCGGATGGACGAGGCGATGCAGAACCTCCTGCAGGACGCCGCGAAGTCCGCCCTCGAGCGGGCGGCGGGCGATCTGCTCAAGGACAAGCTGCCGATCCCGGGCCTCGGCGGCGACAAGCCGGTTCCGGTCCCGCTTCCGGTTCCGCTGCCGGGCGGTCGCACCGATCCGCCGGCGCCGCAGCCCCAACCGCAGCCGCAGCCGCAACCCGGCACGTCGCCGCAGGGTCCCGGGACCACGCCTCAAGGGCCCGCGCGCCCGACTCCGTCCCCGACGCCGACGCCGGGTCGCGACGACGACCCGCCGCGCACCGGGCCCCGGCGTCCCGTGTTGACCGGCCCGCCGCCGGCTCAACCGGATCCGACGCCGACGCCGACGCCGCCGACGCCCGGAACCGCGCCGCAGGGCGCCGGAACGCCTCCGCAGGGTCCGGCGCGCCCGACTCCGCCCGCGCCGACTCCGCCCGCGCCGACTCCGGGGCGCCGCGACGACGACGCGCCGCGAACGCCGCGGCGTCCGAATCCGACCGCGCCGGCGCCGGCGCCGACGCCCGAGCCTGCGACGCGTCCCGCGCCGCAGCCCGAGCCCGCGCGTCCGGCGCCGGAGACGCGGCCGCCCCGACCGACGCCGCAGCCGCAGCCGCGGCCGCAGACGCCGCAGCGGGAGGAGCCGCGCGAGGATCCGCGGCCGCAGGTACCGAGCACGGTGACGCGTACCGCGCCGAGCGGGACGACGCTCGCGCTGCGCCTGAACGAGACGATCTCGACCGAGACCAGCTCGGTCGGT
>DASPNK010000192.1:0-5274 GCA_035626575.1 Planctomycetota bacterium
AACGCGACGTCCTTCGACGCGTGGTGCATCACGCCCGCCCAACGCCGCGCGCCGTAGTGGAAGCGCCGCACGTCGGGCGTGACGTCGTTCTGGATGTAGAACAGCGAAGCGTCGAGGACCGTCACCGCGGCGCGCGCCGACACCGCGCGCCCGTCGGCGTCCTTCGTGGTCACGACGAGGGCCCCCCGCTCGCCCGGCTTGTATTCGGGCTTGTCGTAGGCGACGGCCACGTCGAGGAACTTGCCCGTCGGCGGCACGAACAGCTCGAGGGATTCCTCGAAATACGCGCCGTCGCGCACGCACGCGACGTGCAGATGCACGTTCGGCGCGTGCGCCTCGGCGAGCGGGATCTCGACCAGCGCCGTCTTCCCGACGAGCGGCACGACGCGGGCGTCGAGGATGCGCCGGCCGGCTTCGACGGTGAGGAACACCGCCGCGTCGGGGATCGCGGCGTGCACCAGCACGAGCGCGGTCTCGCCGACCTTCCAGGTGCGCCGTTCGGCGATCAACTCGAGGTTCTTCGTCTCGAACCCGTCGGCGCGGAACCCCGGGGCATGGACCCAGAAGCGCGCTTCGGCGAAGACGGTCTGCTCGTACTTGTCCGCAGCCTCGAAGCGGAGCGCGTAGCGCCCCGGCTCGTCGAACACGGTCCGGAAGAAGCCGAGCCCCCGGGCGTCGGTCTCCGCCGGCGCGACGTCGAGCTCTTCGCGGATCTCCTCGACGCGGACGCCGTCCTTCACCGACGCCTCGCGGCGGATGCGCGCCGCGCGCACCGTCCCTTTGACCGCGACCGGCGCCCCGGAGACCAGCTGACTGCCGAGCTCAAGCTCGACCGTCTCGCCCGCGCGGAAGAACGCGCGCTTCAGTTCGACGTCGAGCGACAGCGCGCGTTTGGCGACGACCACTTCGTCCTCCGCCGTGATGGTGCGGCGCGAGGCGTCGGTCACTTCGGCCTGGACGATGAACCGCGAGCCTTCGCCTGCGCGATCTTTGAACGCCGCGGTGTCGAACGCGACGTCGAGCGCGCCGTCCGGGCCGAGCACGCCGGTCCCGGTCGCGACCTGCTCGCGGCCCGCGGCGAACGACGCCGGACCTTCGTCCTCGGGCGGCAGTCCGTAGAAGGCGCGCCACGGCTCGTCGCGACGGAACCGCGGCGCCCAAGGCTCGCGCAGCACCGTCCACGTCACGTCCGCGCCCGCGGCCGGCCCGCCGAAGTAGTACTCGGCGCGGATCGTCGCCGTCGCGGTTTCGCCGAGCCGCGTCTCCTCGCCCTTGGGAGAGATCTCGACCTTGAACTCCGGCTTCAGGTACTCCTCGACCCGGAAGGTCGCGTGCCGCAGATGGATCTTCCCGCGGTAAAGCTGCACCTGGTATACGCCGAGCGGCGGCTCCTTGCCGAGCACGATCTCCTGGTCGAAGGCGCCGTCGTCGTCGGTCACGTACTCCCGGTCGAGGACCTTCTGACCCTTCGGGTCCGAAACGACCGCGCGCACGATCTCGCCCTTCAGGACGTTGCGCTCGAGGTCGGCGCCGGCGGACACGAACGCGGCGACGCGCACCGGGTCGCCCGGTCGATAGACCGGCCGGTCCGTCATGACGTACGCCTGCGGTTGCCGCGCCGCTCCGCGTTCCGTCCAGACGGACACGCCCGGCGCGAGCGCGAGGCGGCTTCCGTGAACGGCGAGGGCTTCGACGTGGAACGAGCCTTCGACGCGGGCATGTCGCCGCACGAAGAGTCCGCGCGCATCGGTGCGTCCGCGCGCATGGCGCTCCTTCATCGACGGACGGCCGAAGAGGTTCTTGCCCGTCCAGCGCTCGCGGACGACGACGTCGGCGCCTTCGACCGGCGCGCCGGTGACGGCGTCGACGACCCAGGCGTAGGCCACGTCCTCGTCGGTCTTCAGCACCATCGCGAGGTCGGACACGTTGAGCAGCGCAAGCCGCACGAGCGGACCTGCGTGGAAGCGCACGAGGTACGTGCCGCGCTCCAGCGCGGGCAGGCGGAACGTCTGCGGCGAAGGCCGGTGACCGCCGTCGTCGTGCGTCGCGTGCGTCGTCGTGGCGACGGGCTTGAAGCGCGAAGGCTTGAAGCCGATCGCCTTCGCCAGCGCGTCCACGGCGCCGAGGCCGTCGTCCGCGTCGTCGAGGAAGTCGTCCGACGTCCAGACCTTCCCGGCGTCGACCGCGTAGACGTCCGCCCCGACTTCGGCGAGGTTTCGGATCGTGCCGCGGATCTCGATTTCCTTGCCGGGGACGTGGGTGCGCTGCACCTCGACGTCGAGGCGCGGGAAGGTGATCTCCTCGATCGCCGTCCGGGCGTCGCCGACGAACATCCCCTTCGGGAACGCCGCGACGAGTTCGCGGTAGGCTGCGACCGCGTCGACGAACCGCTGAAGCTCGTGCCGCGTCCGCGCGAGGCCGAAAAGGATCGACTCTTCGACGGGAAGGCCGCGGGCCTTCTCGCGGGCGGCGAGGGCGAGGCGCGCGGGGTCGCGCGCGGGGTCGACGGGTTTCCAGACGCCGTCGTGGCCGGCGACCTCGAGGCCGCCCTCCTGCATGCGCCACGCGCGGAGGACCCGCCGCGCGGCGCCCGATTTCAGGTAGAGCGCGAGCGCGACGTCCTGCGCCGCACCTCGCTCTTCGGCCGCCGAGATCGCGTCGTCGAACGCGACGAACATGCGATCCTTCCAGGTCGTCGCCGCGTCGTACGCGTCGCCGCCGTCTACGTCCCGTTCGGCGGGGACCTTGAGCTCGCGCAAGACGAGCCGCTCGGCGCCCGCCGCCAGCTCGAGCAGGCCGCGGAGGCGTTCCGTCGCGTCGAGGTCGTTCCAGGCCTGCGGCGCCTCGGCGCGATGGACGCGCGCGAGCCTCCGCGCGATCTCGAGGTCGGCCGTGCCCTGGAGGAGGTTCTCGTTCTCCGTCCAGACGTAAGTGCCGCCCTGGACCCATCCGCCTCGCGTGCGTTTGCCGTCCTTCTCGGTGTACCAGCCGGGCATCGTCAGGGCGACGACGCCGCGCTCCACGCGCGCGAGCCGCTCCCCGCGGAGCCCCTTCTTCTTCTCCGCGTGCGCGCCGAGATGCTCGAGCGCCTCGTCGCCGCGATTGAGCTTCGCCAGGCAGCTCCCGATGCGCGTCGCGATCCGGTCCTCTTCGGAACCGAAGCGCGGATCCGCCGCGGCCTCGCGGTACTTCTCGAGCGCGACGGAGTAGGTCCCGTCGGCGAACGCCCGGTCGGCTTCGCTCAACGGGTCCTGCGGGCCGCCGCCGTTCGAGGCGATCGCGACCAGCGCGAGGACCGCGGCGAGAACCGGAGCGAGGACGAGTTTCAGAGACATCGGAGGCTCCCGTGAGGCTTGTGCGGGTTGGACGCGCGGCCGGCGGGGAGGTTCCGCGTCGAGGGCGGCGGGGCGAGTTGCGGCCGGCGCAGGGGCGTGGGCCGGCCCGGCGGGGGCGCGCCGGGGGAATGCGGCGCGGGAATGCGCCCGAAGACGCGTCGCGGCGTCGCGCGGGCGCCGGCTTTCAGACGTCGAGATCGTAGGCGATGCGCAGCCAGCGGTCGACCTCGTCGTCGAGGTCGGCGAGGCGCGTCGCTTCGATTCGATGCGTGATGCGGTCTTTCTTCGCCAGCCCGCCCGTATCGACCAGGCGCGCCGGGAGCCTCCCGCGGTACTTCGCCAGGGCGAGGCCGACGTCCAGCCGGGAGTTCGTCGCCGGCTTCAGCTGGGCGAAGACGTGCTTGCGATAGAGAGGAACGATCGTCCGGCACGGGCACGCCTTCACGTCGTCGGCGACGGCGAAGGCGCGGCGGAGCGCTTCGTCGTAAAGAGGCCGCAGCGCCGCCTTCTTCCCGCCGAACATCTCGTCCACGTATTTCGGGGCGAGCCTCAGGTACGACGCGGGATCGTCGTCGACGAGCGCGCCGGGCTTCTGAAAGGCGCGCTCGGCGAGCCACCACGCGGTGTTGGTGCCGAGGCCGAGCTTGTCCTTGAGCCAGACGCGCGCGGCGGCCTCTTCAGGCGGGCCGCAGGCTTTGACGTGAGCCTTCCACTCGTCGAGCGTCCGGCCGGTCTTCGCCTTCAGCGACGCGACCCACTCCACCATCATCTCGACGCCGGGATGGACGGCGTACGGACGGCGCACCGGGACTTTCGCGCGCGCCGTCTCCGGCGGCGTCGCCAGGGCGGGTTTCGGGGCGGCGCGCCGGGCGGGCTTCGGGTTTTTTGCCGGACCCGATCCGGACCGCACGGGGGCTCGCGACCGCTGGTTCATGGCGGAGGAGCATAGCGGCGCCTCGCGGCGCGCCGAAAACTCGGCTTTTTCAGCTCGCGATCGCGGCCGGCGGGGTCGTGCGGGCACGGGTAGACTCCGCCCGCGCGCGGCCGATCGTCTCGCGCCCGCGCGTCCGACCTCGACGCGGCCTTTTCCCGCGGGGACTTAAGGCGCATCATCGCGGCGTCGGGGCGGAAGGTCCCGCGCGCGTCTCGCGGCGCGGCGCCCTTCGGGCGCCCGCGGAGAGGCCGCGTCCGTCGCGGCGCCCTGCGGGCGGCGCGCGGAATCGAGGTTCCATGGCCGACGCCCTTCTTCGCACCTGCGACCGTCCCGAGTCCGCGATCCTCGCGGTGCTGCGGAACGCCGTCGCGGGCGCGGCGCGAGGCGGCGTCGGCGTGCTCCTGACAGCGGACGATTCGATCACCGCGCCCGTCGCCGGCCTTCGCCGCGCCTCGGGCATCCCCATGGACATTCCGGAGACGCGCCGCGCGGGCCTTGCGGTGCCCGCCGCGCACGAGGCTGGACCTCGCGCGCGCGCCGCGTCGCCGCGGAGACCTGCACGTCGTCCGACGATCCGCCCCGCAGGGACGGACGCGACGACCCCGGGCCGAGAGCCCGGGATGCGGCGGCGACCCGCGCGCGACGAAGAACGAGCGCCCCGGTAGGAAGGCGAGAGTAGAAAACGTGTTTGTCGGACAAGTGACGTGTCAGATCGAGGTCGGGAAGGCGCACGATTCCTTCCGCGGCCTCAAGTTCTTCCTGGTGGAGGCGGAGCACAAAGTCGACTGGGACGGCCCGGTCGTCGCCGTCGATACGGTCGGCGCGCGCACGGGCGACCTCGTCGTCGTCGCGCTCGCGCCGTTCGGCCCCACCTTGAACATCCCGGCCGATCTTCCGGTCGAGGCCGCGGTGGTCGCCATCGTGCGTTCGCTGCAGGCCGCCTCCGGAGTCGGCGAGCGTCCCCAGTCGGGGGCTGCGCCGGCGTCGGCGCCGGCGCCCGCCGCC
>DASPNK010000193.1:0-4902 GCA_035626575.1 Planctomycetota bacterium
GTCGGTCCGGCGCCGCAATGAAGGTCTCGCACGCAGTGTTCTCCGGCGACGAGCGTTCGCCGCGGGTCTCGCCTCGATCGTCCTGCTCGGTCTGCTCGCAGTCCTGTCGACGTCGTGCGGCGCACGCCGTTATTGCGAAACTGCAGCAGGCCGCCCCGAACCGGCGTCGCCGAGCCTCCCGTTCGCGCGCGAGGAGTTTCAGGGACGCGTGGTGGGCGCCGACGGCGTTCCGATCCCCGAAGTGCGGTGCGCGGTCGGCGTGATCGCTCCCGATGGGACGCCGCTCGTGGTCGGCGACGCCCGCACCGGCGAGGACGGTCGCTTCGTCGTTGAACTGCGGCCGAACGAGGCGGCCGCACGACGCGCCGCTGCGCTCGGCTATGAATTGGTCTTTCGACTCCCTGATGAAGGTCCGCCCGTCGTGCTGCGTCGCGATCAGCCCGGGATGCTCGGCGACGTCGCCGTACGCGCGGTCGGCTGGGTCCGTATTGAAGCGACCGACGACGAAGGCGACGTGGAGCCCGTCGACGTCGCAAGGGTCTTTCCGACGCCCGAGACCCCGATGGAGGTGGGCGATTGCGTTCGACCGTCGCGATTCGCGGTCGCAGCCGGCGGCGCCCGCTTCCGCATCGGCTCGCGCGTGCATGGGGCGGTCGAGGTCGAGTCAGGTCCCGGCGGCGGTTGGTTCTCGCCGCGGGTCGTGCGCGTGCGCCTCCCGCGTGCGGCCACGCTTCATGTCCGAGGCCAGGCCGACGCCCCCTGCCGGGTCCGTTTGGAGTCCCACGAGTCGTTGACGTGCGATGTTCACGACCTTCGACGCGAGTTCCCGTCGTGGAGGCTGGCGCCGGGCGGGGTCGCGACGTTCAAGGGCGTTCGGCCCGGAGTCGCCTTTCGGGTCGTCTCGGACTTTATGAGCACGTGCGCGGACACGTGGTGGGACAACCCCGCGTCCGCCTACCGCCCGTTTCCCGTCGCGCCGGTCGGATTGCAAGCGGCCGTCCTCGCGCCCGGGGAGATCCGCGAAATGGACGCACCACGGCCGGGGCGAGGTGCGCACGTCGAACTCACCGTGCGAACGTTCGACGGCGAGACTCTCGACAAGGGAGGTGTCGACGTCCATGTCGGCGGCGTTCGCCGCCCGGTCCGCGTCGAATCGGGGGTCGCGACGTTCGACGCGCCGCCCGGCCGGGCGACGGCGGTGATCCGGTACGCCGGCCTCGACGTCGTGCGTCATTTCGACGTCGCAGCGCCTCGCACGACCGCAGCTCTCGTCCTGCCGTCGTTTCGCAAGATCCCGATCTCCTATCCGCCTGATATGCGCGACGGCGAACGACGTCCCTCGGTGTCGACGCGCGTCCTCGGCGCCGAGGGCCCGCCTGCGGAGCTCGAGCCGGCCGTTCCGCGGCGACCGGACCGGCTTGAAGCGCCGCCGTTCATCACCGTTCCGGCGGGGGCGACGGCGGAAGTCGAAATCCGCTACGCCGGAAGCGTCCACCGATGGACGGTCGGTCCGGACCTCGAAGCGCTCGAGATTCCGTCGTCTCCGGTCGGCACGATGGAGATCGTGTTTCCACCGACTCCCGCGAAGTGCTCCTGGCGCGTGACCGCGCGTGCCGTCACCGGAGACGGCGGCGACGACGACGATTTCGACCAGTTCGCCGACGGCGCCCCGTTCCGGAAGATCATCGAGCTCTCCCCGGGCGCCTATGTCTTCGAAGTGCGCCGGCTCGTGTTCTTCGACGCGCTCGACCCGCCGTCGTGGACGAGGTCCATAGTCGTCAACGCCGGCCGGCGCGAAGTGCTCGAACTTGCGCCGGCGTTCACGCCGGCGCCTCTCCGAAACGCGTGCGTGGAACGCAGCCGCTGATTCCGTTCGTCGTCGCGGCGCAGCGCTCCTACCTGTACGATCCGGCGCATGTCGCCGAGGCGGGTGAGCGACGCGTGGTTGATCGGGACGGGGTCGGCGCTGCTTGCGGTGGCCATGGTCGTCGCGGTGCGCGGGCGAGGGGAGTCGGCGCGGGAAGCGACGCAGGCGGCGGGCGGTCGCCGCAGCGGCGACACGGAGGCGGCGGCGACGAGCCGCGCGTCGAGCGCGAACTCCGCGGCCGCTGAACCGCGACCCGCCGACGTTGCGCGGCCCCGAGTTGCGTCGGCCCCGTTCGACGAAACCGCCGACCGCGCCGCTGCGCCTCTCGAGCCGCACCTGCAGCGATACCTGGTGCGCGTCGTGGACGCCGACGGGACGCCGATCGCGGGACACCAGGTGCACGCCGTCGCGGTGGGCGACGACGGACGCGACCTTCCGAGGACCTACGGCCCCGAGGCGCGATGGAGGCTTCAAGAAGCCACGCTCGATGCAGAGGGCCGCGTCCGGCTGGACGTTCCGCGCGACGTCAGGTTCCGGCTGAGCGGCGACGCCCGGCCGGGCGCCTCGAACTTCACGACGGAGCCTGCGCGCATCGACGGCGACACGGCGATCTGCGTCGTCCCGGGCCCCGTGACCGCCTTGCGGTTTCGAACGGTCGAAGGCGAACCCGTCGCCGACGTCCAGATCCCGCTCGGTCTCGTCGGCCGCGCGAAAGGGCATGCGGACGGCGAGGGGAACTGCCTCGTGCGGGGCGTCGCCGGCGACGACTTCACGATCCACGGTCCGGCACTGGTCTGGAGCGACCCGCTCAGCGTGGTCGCCGCCTCATGGGCGGTCGTCTCCGTCTCCACCGGCGATGAGACGTTCCCTGAATGGGCGACGTCGGCGATCGGAGCCCGCGTCCGCGTCGGAGGAACGGCGCGGATCCTCCTCGCGCGCGAGTTCCGGTTTCAGGGACGCGTGGTCGAGAACGGCCACGGAGTTCCGGAGGTTCGGTGCGTCGTCCGGTCCGAGCCCGGCGGCTGTGAACTCGGGCGCACCGAACGGCAGGCGACCGGCGCCGACGGCCTGTTTCGTGGATTCCTCACGGCGTCCTCGCTGGAGAAGGCGCAGGCCGACGGTGCGCGCGAACTGGTGTTCGACGTGCAGAGTCCGGACGGCCGGCGCCTTCGAACCGAGCGGCGCTATTTGCCGCTGAAGACCGACGTCGATCTCGGCGATCTGCCCGTGGAGCCGCTGGCCTGGATCATCGTCCGCGTCGTGGACGAGGACGGAACTGCCGCGCCCTTCCTGGCCGTTCGCCGCAAACCCGGGGCGTTCGACGCGTTCGACTATCCGGGCGCGTATTCGGAGTTCCTTCGAGATGCGCCTGCGAAGGAATCGGCGCAGAGGCTGCTCGTTTCGAGCCCGCCGACGTGGATGCTCCGCCGGCGCGGCTGCGAGGCGGCGATCCTGACCGCCGCGCTCGGAGGCCCGCGAGGCGCCGAGCCGGAGGCGGTCGTCACGCTGCGGCGCACGGGGCGCCTTGTGCTCAAGACGCCCGAAGGCGCGCCCGGCGTGCGCGTCGTCTTCGACGGCGAGCCGCCTCCGATCGCGGCGCGCTGCGACCAGGGACTGACGGTGACGCCGGGGCCGGTGCGCCGCGTCGTTCTCGCCGGCGGCGCCGGTCCGACCGGGAGCGCCGACTTTCCGCCGGGCATGCGCCTCCGATGCCGCGTCGAGCACGACCTTTCCGACGACCGGTACGTCTGGCGAGACGGCAGGCGGTCGGAGGTGAAACCGTTCCTCGCCGAAGGCCCGTGGAAAGAGATCGCGCCGCTCGCGTCCGGCGAATCACGCGAGCTCGCGCTTGCGGTTCCCGAGCCGCCGATCCCGGTGATCGTTCGCGTCGTCGACGCCGACGGCGCGCCCGCCCCATCGGCGTGGGTCGAGCTGGAGCGCGACGGCGACGCCCGCGGCGGCGCGCGACAGGGCGCCGCGGCGTTGCTGGGCGCCGCGTCGCCCGGTCGGATCGTGGCGCGCGCGTTCCGCGGCGCGGCGTCGGCCGAGGTCGTCGCCGACGTCGCGCCGCCGCGATGCGACGTCGTCGTCACGATGCCGCGCGAGCGCGTCGCGCAGCTACGGCTCGAGCTGCCCGAAGGCGCGGAAGGCGGCGTCTGGGCGACGGCCTACGCCGACGGTTGGACCGTGACTCCGACCGTCACGCGCGACGGCCGGCGCTGGATCGCGTCGGTCGTCGCGCGCGAGGGCGACGCCGTCGAGTTCGAGCTGAACGCCTTCGGCGCGGTGCGCCGCTTCGACGCGCCGCCGGGCGTCGACGTCGTCGACGCACAGACGCCGCCCGTCGGTCGGCTGGTTCTGTCGGCCGCGCCGGTCGGCGAAGCGCGCACGCTGCGTTGGACCGTCCGCCGCGGCGGCGACCTCGTCGCGGTGCATCACGTGGAACGCGAGCTGTCCGAAGACCAAGCGCTCGCCGAGCCGCCGCTGGCGCTGGTTCCCGGCGCCTATGAGGTGACCTTGGAGCGCCTCCGGCGATTCGCCGAACCGGCATCGGAAGAACTGGGTCGGCGATGGATCGACGTCGAGGCCGGGAAGACGGTCTCCGCGGGGTTCTGACGCCGGGGCGGGGTCGCGCTCAAGGACTTACGGCGCCGCGCGTCGATAGGCTCGGCAGCATGACCGACCGGAATCGCCTTCTCGTCGCGGCGGCCGCGATCGCGATCGGGCTCTGCGCGGCGCCGTTCGCATTGCAGGGGAATCGCGGTGCGCCGGGCTTCGACGCCGACGCCGTCCGTGGGGATGTGCACGTGGGCGCCGCCTCCGGGGGCTTTGCTTCCGGTGAAGGCGCTGCGCAGGCCGGGACTTCAGGACCCGCGAGGTCAGGGTTCACGGACGCGGAGGCCGAGTCGCGGCCGACCTCGGCGCTCGGCGCGGGCGGCGCTGCCGCAGCCGGCGAGACCCCGACGGACGTCCCGGCGGGCATGACGCGTCTGAATGCGACCGTCGTCTTCGAAGACGGGACGCCGGTCGGCCCC
>DASPNK010000194.1:0-4643 GCA_035626575.1 Planctomycetota bacterium
CGACGCCTCCGGCGCCGCAGCCCGCGCCTCCGTCCGGACCGGGCGCCGCGCTCGAGCAGGCCGCGACGGATCTGCTGACGCGGGCCGACGGGCTCTTCGCCGAGGGCAAGACGCGCGAGGCGTCGACGCTCTACCAGCAGCTCAAGCAGCGCTACGGCCGCACGAAGACGTACCGCGACCACAAGGCGCGCATCGACGAGCGCGCGACGCGGTGATCGCCGGGGCGCGGCGGGCTACGACGCCTGCTGTGCCACGTTCGCCGCCGTCGCCGGAGTCGACGGCGGCGCCTCGGCCCATTCCTCGAGCGTCATGCCGTGGAACGAGTCGAAGGCGGCCCGCCAGGCGTCGCACATCTGGGTTTCCGGCGCACAGAGGCCTGCGGCGCCGGCGGGCGCGAACTCGGCCGGATGCTCCGACGCCATCGCCCACTCCACGAGGCGCTCCATCTTCAGCGTGCGCGGCGAGGTCGCGAGCAGGTAGCGGGCGTTATTGCGTCCGTCTTCGGCCAGCACGCCGTGCACCGCCAGCGCCTTGGCGGCTTCGCGCACCGCGTCTTCGGGCGCGTCCAGCTCGTGGGCGAGATCGACGGTGTCCGGCGGCGCCACGCCGTCGCGGAACGCCGCGTAGGTGCGTCGCAGGAGCGCGAGCGCCAGCGCCGCGCGCGAGAACCGTCGCTCGGCGGCGGCGGTCTTCCGATCGCGCGCCAGCAACGCTTCGAAATGCTGATGCACGAACCCGATGACGGCGCCGAGAAGGACGATCGTCCAGATGACGTAGAGCCACACGAGGAACAGGGGGAACGTCGCGAGCTTGCCGTAGAGGTCGGTGACGTTTTTCTGGCGCTGGACGTAAAGGAAGAACGAGCGCCGCGCGAACTCCCAGAGGAACGCGGCGGCGAGAGCGCCGACGGCGGCGCTGCGGACCCGCACGCGCGTCGCCGGCATGGACAGGTAGAACGCCGAGAACCCGATGAAGCCGATGAGGAGCGGCGTGAGGAGATCCATGATCACGCCGAGCACAGGCAGCCGGATGCGGAAGTCGTCGAACCACGACGTCGCGTCTTTGCTGAAGACGACCTCGCCGACCCAGATCGACAGCGCGATGAAGAGCGGGCTGACGGTGAGCACGACCCAGAACGTCGCCAGCCGCTGGAGGTAGCCGCGCTTGGACGGCGCCTCCCAGATGGCGTTCATGTAGCGCTCGGCGGTCGACATCATTCCGAACGCCGTCAGCAGCAGGCCGACGATGGCGGTGACGTTCACTACGCCCGCCGCTCCCGCCTTGAACGCCTCCTTGGAGATGTTCTGGACGAGGATCTCGGTGAGCTTGTCCGCGAAGTCGGGCGTGAGGTACTTGAAGCCCTTCTCCTGGACCCAGCGGATGATCTCTTCGCCGCCGCCGAGGGAGACGGCGAAGCTGAAGAAGAGCACCGTGAGCGGGATGAGGGACAGGAGCGTCGCGTAGCTGAGCGCCGAGGCGCGCTGCAGGCAGAGGTCGCGATGGAACTTCGTCGCCGCCATCAGCGTGAAGCGGACGACGCGGCCGATGCGGCTCTTCGGCCCGGCCAGTTCGCGGGTCCGCGCGTCGGCCAGCCAACGCTTGAAGTGTTCCTTCGTGATCATCGGCGCGCGAGCTTATCCGCGCCCCGGGGGAGCGACGAGCGGCGCGCGCGTCAGCGTCGTCGCCGATAGCGGATCGTCATGATCGGCATCTCCTTGCCGTCGGGACCTTCCGCGTACGTGGTGAAGACGCGACCTTCCGGGCCGTCGAGGCGATGCTCCTGCCGGATCGGCACGAGCCGGCGGTTCGTCATGTCGGGAGACGCGCCGCGCGCGGTCGACGCGAGTCCGTCCTCCGTCACGTCGCCCTCCGCGAACTGCATGGGCGCGCCCGAGCTGTCCGCCCAGGTCGAGGTCAACTTCCCCTTCAAGGCGTCCCAGGCGGCGGCGCCGTGCCCTGAGAAGGGAAACGGCTCGGACACCTCGACGTCGGTCGTGAGGACGTAGCCGCCGCAGCGGACGACGTTCGTCTCCAGGCCCTTCATCGGGGGGAAAGGCGCCCCCGGCGCGAACGCGATCTCGCAGTCCCACGTCCCGGCGAACGCCTCGAAGTGCTTGCGGACGCGGGGCGGCAACGGCGGCGGACCCTGATCGGCGGTCGTCATGGCGTCACTGTCTCCGCACCCTCGAAGGCGAGGGCGCCGCGCGGAGGTTACCGGAGCGGTCGCGCCGGAGGCGCCGGCGGCGGTAATAGGCGCCCGGCGCGACGCATGAAGCCGAGCTCGCGACGCACCGACTTCCCTCAAAGGCGTTCCATGCCGAACCTGTCCCCCGAAAGCTCCGACGTCCCGTCCGCGCCGGCCCGCACGGCGGCGGAGGTCGCCGCGCCCGTCCGACCGCGCCGTCGAAGGCGGTGGATCCGCCTCGCGGTCGCGTTGCTCGTCCTCTACGTGCTCGCGACCGTCCTGGCGGCGTTCCTCGCCACGCATCCGCGGGGGCTCCGGCCGTTCGTGCGGTTCGTCGACCTCGCGCCCGTCGAGGCGGGCGAGACCGTCGAGATCGTCACGGCCGACGGAGTCCGCCTCAGCGGATCGGTGGCGGCGCCTGCGTCGCCGAAGGGCGTGGTGTTGATGTTTCACGGAATCGGGGCGCGGCGCTTCGTCGGCGGGGCGCAGCGCGTGCGGTCGTGGGGGTACGCCGCGGCGGCGTTCGACTTCCGCGCCCACGGAGCGAGCGAAGGCTCGATCACCACGGTGGGGTGGGAGGAGCGGCGCGACGTCGAAGCGATCGAGGCGTACGCGCGGACGCGATGGCCGGGGTTGAAGATCGGCGCATGGGGGGCTTCGATGGGCGGCGCCGCGGTGACGTACTCCGAATCCGCGCCGCGCTTCGACGCGGTCGTGCTGGAGAGCGTCTACGCCGCGCTCGACACGGCCTTCGAACGCCGTGTGGAGCACTTCGGCGCGCGCTGGATGAAGCCGTTCGCGCGGCCCACCTACGAGCTCTCTCAACTCTGGTGCGGCGTCGACGGCGCGCTGCTCCGCCCCGTCGACCACATGGGCAAGCTGCGCCCCGAGCGCGTGCTGATCACCACCGGCGCCGAAGATCCCTTCGCCACCGTCGACGACCTCCGACTTCTGGCCGCAGGCGCGCCCGGGTGCCGCACCCTGGTCGTCCCGAACGCCGTCCACCACGACGTCTGGATGATGGGCGGCGACGACTACTTCGCCGAAGTCCGCCGCTTCTTCGACGAACGTCTTCCCTGACCGCCGCGTCGCCCACGTCGATTGCGGACAAGACCGCGGACGCCCGCGCGCGGCGCGCGGGCCCGCGGCCGACGCGTCTCCCGGCGGCGACGGCGGTTCCGGCGGTCGGTCGTTCCGGCGCCTATGAACACCGAGGGGGCCGCGCCTCCGTCCCTCCGGAAAGGTCTCCATGAACCGTCGTCTCCGCCTTCTCGCGCCGTGGTGCGCGACGGTTCTCGCCGCCGCATCGCCGGGGCAATGCGTCGTCGGGGTGAACTCCGCGCTCGCGTTCGCGTCGCCGCAGACCGCGCGCACGCCGGCGACGACGACGCTCGCGAGCGCGACCGACCTGACGGTCGAGGCGTGTGTGCGCGTCGACGCGGTTTTCGGCGAAGGCGTCTTCGTGCAGGCGTCGCCGGTCGCCGCGGTCGCGCCGCGTCCGTTCCGGTTCGGCGTGACGTCGTTCGGCGTCCTGAGCTTCCGACTCGACGGTGCGAGCTTCGCCGTGGACGGGACGACGCCGCTGCAGGGGACCGGTTGGCGCCACGTCGCCGCGGTCCGCGACTTCGGGTTCGTGCGCCTCTACGTCGACGGCGTGCAGGACGGCGCCACGGCGACGTTCACCGGGGCTCTGCCGTCGGCGCTCGTTCCGATCTGGTTCGGGCGCGACGCGGCGGGCGCGCAACTCCTCGGCGCCCTCGACGACGTGCGGCTTTGGACGGTCGCCCGCACGCCGTCGGATCTGCTCGCGACCCGTTTCACGCCGCCGATCGGCGGCGAGCCGGGGCTCGTCGGCGCGTGGCGGTTCGACGAGGGGGCGGGCCAGTTCGCCGCGAATTCGGCGCTCTCGACCGGGCCGGCGCTCGACGCGACTCTCGGCGCGACGCCCGCGCCCGGCATCGACGACCCGACCTGGACGTTCGGCGACGTCCCGCCCTCGCTTTACTGCGCGCCGTGCCCCGCGCCGCCGTGCGGCCAGGTGAACGCTCCCTGCGCGTCGCTGACGCTCGGCGGCGTCGGCGCGAACGCCCAGGGACCGCTCACGGTCGTCGCGGCGCCGGGGAGCGTGCTGGTCGTCGACTGGACCGGTCCGCCCGGCCGACCGGTCGCGCTGTTCGCGTCGGCGGCCCTCGTCCCCGGTCGGAGTTTCTTCACCCCCGCGTTCGTCGTCGACCTTCACCTGCCGTCGACCGTCCTCATCGTCGACGGAGCGACGGTCGGGCCGCCTTACGTCCTCGACGCCTCCGGGCACGCCGCGCAGACGTGGGTCGTTCCGACGCCCGCGCTCGGGATCATGCTCTTCCTGCAAGGGCTCGTCGACGACGCGGCGCTCACGTGTTCGGGCGGCCTCGGCGCCATGACCACCGCGAGCTTCGCGCTGGTCCTGTAACGACGCCGC
>DASPNK010000195.1:0-5619 GCA_035626575.1 Planctomycetota bacterium
GTGCAGCAGCAGAACCTCGCGTCGTCGTACGCGCGCGACTACGGCGCGAAGTACGGCGCCAACGTCATTTCGTCCGACGGCGTCCTCAACGAAGAGTTCCGCGCGGTGCTCCGCACCTTCGGCGAGCCGCGGCTTCCCGAAGGCGCCGAGGCCGACGCCCTCGCGAAGATGCGCGGCGCCCTCGCCCGATCGGCGAAAGCCCAGGGCGTCGACGCGGCCGACCTCAACGCGCCCGAGACCCTGAGGTCGATCGAGACCTTCCTTCTCGAAGAGCTGAAGGGCGCGACGGCGCGGCTCACCGGCCCCGGCGCGGGCGACGCCAAGACGGTGCGGGTCGCGGCGAACCTTTTCCGCGCCTTCAAGCCGCGCGTGCTGGGCGTCGTGCTCGGGCAAGCCGACGTCGCCCACACCTCCTACAACGCCTACGTCGAGGTCATCCGCCGGAACGACGAGGAGCTCGGCCGGTTCTGGGACCTGATCCAGAACGACCGCACGCTCCGCGAGACGACGTCGATCTTCATCCTCCCCGAGTTCGGGCGGAACAAGGACCTCAACGAGCGCAACGGCCTCGACCACGGCGACGGCAGCCCCGACCTGAACCAGGTGGCGCTCATCTGCGCGGGGCCCGACTTCAAGAAGGACAAGATCGTCAAGATCGAGGCGCGCACCGTCGACGTCTGCCCGACGGTGTGCGAGCTGATGGGCGCGAAGGCCGAGGCCGCGAAAGGCAGGATCCTCCGCGACGTCTTCGCGTGATGCGCCGCGCGGCGCCGATCTTCGCCGCGCTCGCCGTCGGCGCCGGGGCGGCCTGGGTCGCGGCGTCGGCGCCGCCGGCCTGCGGCCACTTCGACCACGACGCCCGCGCGGCCTCCGCCGTCGCGCCTTCGCCGAGCGCCGGGCCGCCGACGGTCGGCGCACCCTCGGACGGGTGCCTCTCCTGCCACGGCGCGATCGAGGAGATGCACCCCTGGTCGAAGCTCACCTGCGTCGACTGCCACGGCGGCGACGGCAAGGCGCGCACGGCCGAAGCGGCCCACGTGCGGCCGACGAAGCCGCCGGCCGGCGACGAGCGCGTGGCGCCGATCGACGAAGACCTGCCGTACCGGCGCTTCCTCAACCCGTCGGATCTCCGCGTGATCGGATCCACCTGCGGGACCTGTCACGCGGGCGTCTGCTCCGACGTGAAGAAGTCGCTGCACGCGACGACGGCGGGGCACCTCTCCGACGGGCTGTATGAAAACGGCGCGATCGCGAAGCGCGCGTCGTTCGCGATCTTCCCGATCTCCGACGACGACGGCGTCGCGTCGCCGCACGGGTTGAAGAGCCTGCCCGCGATCGGCGGCTTCGCGGGCGGACCGGAAGACGACGTCGCCACGCATTACAGGGACGTGGTGCGGAAGAACTGCATGCACTGCCACGTATGGTCGCGCGGGCGCGCGGTGCGGGGGCGGCTGGGCATGGACGGCGACTACCGGTCGGAAGGCTGCGCCGCGTGCCACGTGACGTATTCGGACGCCGGCTACTCCGAGTCCGCCGACCGGAGCATCGATCATCGCGAGCCGGGGCGGCCGCGGCGTCATGAAATGACGACGAAGGTCCCGACCGACACCTGCGTGAAGTGCCATTACGGCGACGCCAACATCGGCCTCGCGTTCCGAGGCCTCGCGCAGCTCGTGCCGGGGCAGCCCGCGGGCCCGGACGTGCCGGGCACGACGTCGAAGCGGCAGAACGGCGCCTTCTACCTGCGCGACGACCGCATCGCGCCGCCGGACGTCCACCACGAGCGCGGGATGCACTGCATCGACTGCCACACGTCGCGCGACGTGATGGGCGACGGCGACCTGCTGCCGAACATGGACCACGCGGTCGAGATCGAATGCGCGTCGTGCCACGGCGACCTGAAGGCGCGCACCGCCGGCCTCACCGCGCGCGGCGAACGCGTCGACAATCTCGCGATCGAACCCGACGCGGTGTGGCTGACGTCGAAGGTGACGGGCGAACGTCGGCGCGTGAAGCAGGCGCGCGACGTGATCGACCCGCTCAGCCCGGACTTCAACCCTCGCGCCCGCGAGGCCATGACGCCCGAGCACGGCGCGCTCGAGTGCTACGCGTGCCACGCGTCGTGGAACGTGAACTTCTTCGGGTTCCACTTCGACCGCAACGCGTCGTTCACGCAGCTCGACCTGATCTCGGGGAAGCGCACGCCGGGGCGCGTGAACACGCAGGAGAAGGTCTTCGCGACGTTCAAGCAGCTCACGCTCGGGCTGAACCACGACGGCGCTTACGCGCCCTACCTCGTCGGATTCAGCACGTTCTGCAGCGCCCACGACGCCGAAGGCCGGACGACGATCGACCACGGCATGCCGCGGACCGCCGCCGGGTTGTCCGGCATGACGATGATCCACCATCAGCCGCACACCGTGCGCCGCGAGGCGCGCCAGTGCGTCGAGTGCCATCGCAGCGGCGAGGCGTGGGGCCTGGGCTCGGGGTCGTTCGACCTCACGCGGGAGACGGCGATCGCGGGCACGCCGCGCGGCGTCGCCTTCTACGGCGTCGACCGCAGAAGCCTGGACCGATCGACGACTCTCGCCGTCGCGAAGACGGCGCCGGTGCGCGACGTCGCGGCGACGGTCGATTCCGTATCCGGGAGGTTCGACGCCGTCTACGCCGCGACCGAGGCGGGGCTCTCCGTGATCGTCGCGGGGAACCCGGCGTTCCCGGAGGTGGTGCACGAGATCGCGTCGCCCGGCGGCTACTCGGCGCTGCTGGCGCAGGACAAGGCGCTCTTCGCCGCGGCGCCCGAGCGCGGCGTCGACGTGTTCGACCTCAAGGACCGCAGGAAGCCCGTCCTGCTCGCGCGGGTCCCCTGCGCCGACCCGCGGGATCTGGTCGCGTCGGCGTTGCGGCTTTTCGTCGCCGACGGCAAACGCGGCCTCACCGTGATCGACGTCGCCGACCTCAGGAATCCCCGCGTCGCGGCCAACCTCCGCATGCCGCATCTGCGCGACGACGGGCCGCCGGAGACCGGCGCCGACGTCGTCGCCGCGTTCTTCCAGTTCTCGCGGCCGATCCCCGGCGGCGGCCGCACCCGCGCGCGGCGGCTCGTCGCGCTCGGCGGGCGCGGCATGGGGCTGCGGCTCGTCGACGCCACGGAGCCGTCGCGCCCGTTCCTGATCACGGCGGGGCTCCGCGGCGTCCCCGAGGCGGGCGGCGCGCGCCGCGTCGTCGGCCTGCGTTTCTCGGCGAAGTACGACCTCGGCTCGACCGGCGGCGGGATCCCGTCGTTCGAGCACGATTACCTCTACGTCGCGACGCGCGGCGAAGGCGGCGAAGGGCGTCTCCTCGCCGTGCGGGTCACCGAGCCGACCGCGCCGACGATCGTCGATCGAATTGCGCTCGACGCTCCGCCGGTCGGCCTCGAGTCCCTCAAGCTCTACAGCGCGCCGTTCCTCGTGCACGCCGCGCTGGTCCCGACCGACCGCGGGCTCCGCCTCGTCGACGTGACGCGCGCCGAGCAGGGCGTGGTGAAGGGTGCGCTCGACGGCCCGTGCTCGGGAGGCGTGGTCGCCGAGGCGATGCCGCTCGACCGCATGATCGACGAAGACGGGAATCCTTTGAAGGACGTCGCGCACGTCGACGCGCGGTACGTCGACGGGCCGGCGCTACGCCGGCTCCTGCGCGCGCCGATCCCCGAACCCGCGCCGGATCCGCAGCTCGACCCGGCGCCGGCCGGCGGCGGCAAGGCGCCCGCGAAGACCGGAGACGCCCGATGACGCGTCTCGCCGCGCTCCTCCTCCTGTCGGCGTCGCTCGGCGCCCAGGCGCCGTCGACCGACGCGGCGCGCTACGCCCGCGTCGAGGAGGCGTTCCGAAAACACGACGCGAACGGCGACGGCGTCATCGCGCGCGACGAGCTGAAGTCCGACGACCTCTTCAAGCGCTACGACGCCGACCGCGACGGGAAGATCACCGCGCAGGAGGTCCACCTGCGCGAGGGCCTGCGCTTCGACGCGCGGGCGCGCGCACGTCTGCTCGGAGACGCGCCGGTCTTCGACGGATTCGGGGCGACGCCGCGCTTCGACTTCGACCGCGACGGCGCGCTCGACGTCGAGGAGCTGCGCGTGCTGGTGTTCGCCGTCTGCGCCTTCGGCGGCGACGATCGCCGGGTCTCCCCCGCCGAAGCGCGCCGCGCGCCGGTTCCCATGAGCGGCGAGTTGAAGTCGGGTTGGCTCGCGCGCGCTTTCCGCGACCTCGACGCGGACGGCGACGGGCAGCTTCTCGTCCGCGAGATCCGCCTCCCGCCGGCGTTCCTCGCCGCGCTCGACGCGGATCGCGACGGCAAGGCGTCGTTCGAGGAGCTGGCCTCGGACCAGATCGCGCGGCTCGGCGGCTACCTGCCGAAATTCGGCGCGACGTCCGCCGCGTTCGCCGGCAAAGACGCCCTCCGCGCCGCCGAGTGGCCCGGCGACGCCGAACTGTTCCGCCGCCTCGACCGCGACGACGACGGCCGCGTCGGCGCCGCCGAGTTCGACCGCTACGTCCGCGAGCTCCGCGAGGCCGCCGCGCTCTCCGGCGATTTCCTCGTGCGCTACGACCTCGACGGCGACCGCAAAGTGTCCCGCGCCGAGTTCCCCGGCGCGGACGGCGTCTTCGCCCGCCTCGACCTCGACCGCGACGGCGAGATCACCGCGAAAGACCGCGCGCCGAAGAGGCCGTAGCTCGCGTGTCGGCGACCTCGGCAGGCGCCCGGCCGCCGCGTGCGGGACGTCGGGAGCCGCGTCGGCGCCGTGCGCGAATGAAACCGCTGAAGCGCCCGGCGAGGACCGCGGAGCGCCGTGCCGAGCGCAGCGAGGACGCGCCCGCATCGTCGATCTGCGACCGAAGCCGAATTACGGCGCCGCCGTTCGCCGCTACGCCGCCTGCCGCCGCCCCGCGATGCGGGGCCGTCGCGGCGCTGCGCTCCGCGCGCGGGCCTCCGCGGTCCTCGCGTCGACGCGGCGCCGCGCGGTCAATCGCAGTCGTCGCAGCGGCCCTTGATCTGCACCTCGAGATCGTCTTTGGCGAGCGCGCGCGGCGCCTTCCCCTTCGGGATCACCTTCACGTCGACCTCGGGGAGGCACTCGACCGAGCCGCAGTCCAGGCACGTGAAGTGCGGGTGCTCGCCGTGGGCGCCTTCGCCGGCGCGCAGCGCGAACCGCCAGACGTGGTCGCCGAGGTCGGTGCGGATGGCGAACCCCTTCTCCGCGAGGTCCGTCAGGTTCCGGTAGACGGTCGCGCGGTCGAAGCCGCGTTCCGCGACCACGTCGGCGATCTCGCCGTGGGTCAGCGGTTGCTTCGCCCGCCGCAGCTGCTCGAAGACGGCGAGCCGCGCTCCCGTCGCCCGCATGCCCGCCGCGCGGAGGAGCGCCTTGATCTCGTCGCGCTCGGTCGCGGTCAGGTTCCGGGTCTTCGCCATGGACGGAGCATAGGACGCCCGCTCAACCGCTCCAAGCCGCGGCCGGCGGCGGTCGCGACGCCCGCCCGCGAACCTCCTTCCGCGCGCGCCGTTCTTGCCTTCCGGCCCGACTTCGGAACCTCCTCTAAGAAAAGACGTCCGAGGCCGTGATGGAAGCGAACGTGA
>DASPNK010000196.1:0-4477 GCA_035626575.1 Planctomycetota bacterium
GGTTGACGTGGAAAATCGTCTTCCCGTCCAGCAGTTCCACCGGCAGCGCGCGCTTGGCGAGGTCGTGCTGCACGTAGTCGCGGATGGTGGCGTTGTCGACGTTCGGCGCGTGCTGCGTCGACACCAGCACGGTGTGGATGCGCGCCGGACGGTCGCCTTCGTACTCGATCGTGACCTGCGACTTGGCGTCGGGGCGCAGCCATCCGACGCGCTTCTGCCGGCGGTCTTCGGTGAGCGTGTTGATCAGCCGGTGCGAGAGCATGATCGGCATCGGCATCAGCTCGGGCGTCTCCGTGCACGCGTAACCGAACATGATCCCCTGGTCGCCCGCGCCCTGGTCCTTGTCGGCCGTCGGCGTCACGCCCTGCGAGATGTCGGCCGACTGTTTGCCGAGCGCGATGTGCACGTGGCACAGCGCGCCGTCGATGCCGACCTCGTTCGAGTCGTAGCCGACGTCGAGGATCGTGTCGCGGACGAGCTGCAGCAGGTCGACCTTGGCGTCGGTGGTGACTTCGCCCGCGACGACGGCGAGGTTGGTGGTGACCAGCGTCTCGCAGGCGACGCGGCTCTTGCGATCCTGCGCCAGCATCGCGTCGAGCACCGCGTCCGACACCTGGTCGGCCAGCTTGTCCGGGTGCCCCATCGACACCGACTCGGACGTGAACAACGTGCGTTCAGCCATCGCTCATGCGCTCCTGCCGCGCGGCGCGCGGCGGTCCAGTTCCCGGAGGACGGCCTCCGCGCATCGCGCGGCCGCGCCCCTTCGTTCGGCGATCACACTCCGCGCCGCGGCCCCCCCGCGTCGGGCGGCGTCCGGCGACGCGAATCGTTCGGCGACGCGGTCGGCCAGCGCCTCCGCGTCCTTCACTTCGACCAAAGCTCCCGCTTCCGCGAAGAGGCGGGCCGTGTCCCGCACCGTCGCGAGGTGCGGACCCGTGATCATCGGCACGCCGTAAACCGCCGGTTCGAGCAGGTTATGCCCGCCGATCGGCGCCAACGACCCGCCGACGAACGCCACGTCCCCGGCCGCATACCAGCGCGCCAGCTCCCCCGTGGTGTCGAGGAGGAGGCACGGCGCCTCGGAAGCGGACGCGCCGTCGCTGCGGCGCACGGCGGCGAACTGTAGCGAAGAAAGCAGCGCCGTCACCTCGCGCGTCCGTTCGAGGTGCCGCGGCGCAAGGACGAGGCGGCATCTCGGAAAAAGCCGCCGCACGCGCCGCATCGCCTCGACGACGGCGCGCTCCTCGCCGGGGTGCGTCGACCCCGCCACCAGCACCGGGTCGTCGTCGGCCCAGCCGACCTCCGCGCGGAGGCGGCGCCGGAGCGCGCCCGGCTCGGCGGGTTCGGCGTTGTCGAACTTGAGGTCGCCGGCGACCTCCACGCGACCCTCCGGCGCGCCGAGGGCCCGGAGCCGCGCCGCATGCTCCGGCCCGCGCGCGAGGAACGTCGTCACCGGGTCGAGGAATCGCGGGAGCACGCGGAGCAGCGCGCGGTAGCGGCCGAAGCTTCTCTCCGAAACGCGGGCGTTCGCGACCAGGACCGGCACGCCCCGGGCGCCGCATGCGGCGAGCAGGTTCGGCCACAGCTCCAGTTCGACCAGCGTGAGGAGGGTCGGCCGCAGCGCGTCGAGGAACCGGCGCACCGCGAAGCTGAAATCGAGCGGCGAAGGCAGGACCGTCGCGTCGGGGTAAGCGCGGCGCGCGACGTCGAGCCCCGCCGCGGTCGTGCAGGTGACGACGATCCGCGCGTCGCGCCGCGCTTCGGCGACGCGTCGCACGAGGTCGCGCGCGGCGAGCGCCTCCCCCACCGACACCGCGTGGAACCACGCCGTCGGCCCGTCGTGAGGCGGCGGAGGTTCGAATCGCCCGAGACGCGCGCCGAGCGGCGGGCTGCGCTTGCCCTTCCATCGCCGCCGGACCCACCAGAAGGGTCCGACGGTCGCCGCGAGCAGCGCATAGACGCCGTCGGCGAGAGTCGCCATGTCGGGAGCGGCGGCGGCGCCGCGCGGTCAGCCGCCCTGCGCCACCGCGCCGTGGCAGGTCTTGTATTTCCGTCCGCTCCCGCACGGACACGGGTCGTTGCGGCCGACCTTCGGCTGCTCGCGCTTGAACGGCTTCGCCTTCTCCTGCGATTGGCTCTTCTGGGCGGCGTCCGCCATCTGCTGCGAGCCTTCGCCGATCCCCGGCGCGGCCTCCTTCACTTCGCGGCCGCCGCTCCAGACGTCGCGCTTGGGCAGCACCTCGGTCGGCCGCAGCTCGATGCGCAGCACGTAGTCGGTGACCTGCTCCTGGATGGAGCGCAGCATCTCTTCGAACAGCTGATACCCCTCGCGCTTGTACGCGACCTTCGGATCCTCCTGCGCGTAGCCGCGCAGATTGATGCCGTGGCGCAACGCGTCCATGTTGTAGAGGTGCTCTTTCCACTTGACGTCGAAGGCGTCGAGCAGAAGGAAGCGCTCCACCGTCCGCATCTGGCCGGCCTCGACCTCGACCTCGCGGGCGTCGTATCGCGCCGTAAGCGCGGCGCGCAGCGTTTCGGCGACGGCGTCGGGCTTGCCCGACAGCGGCGGCGCGTCGGCGCCGGTCTTCCGCCGGAACCAGTCGCTCAGCTCCTTGACGGCCTCCTCCCCGAGCGGGTCGGAGTCTTTCTTCTCGCCCGTGTGCGGCGCGAGCGCGGCGTCGACCGTCTCGGAGAACATCCGCTCGACCATCTCGCGGAGGCCTTCGCCCCGGAGGATCTGCTGCCGGTAGTCGTAGACGAGCGTGCGCTGCTCGTTCATCACCTCGTCGTATTCGAGGAGCGCTTTGCGGGCCTGGAAGTTCCGCTCTTCGACCTTTTTCTGAGCCTTCTCCACCGAGCGCGTGACCATCTTGTGCTCGATGGCCTCGTCGCCCTGGAGGCCGAGCTTCAACAACCAGTTCTTGATCGTCGGGCTCGCGAAGCGACGCATCAGGTCGTCGTCCAGCGAGAGGTAGAAGCGCGACGCGCCCGGGTCGCCCTGCCGCCCGGCGCGCCCGCGGAGCTGGTTGTCGATGCGCCGCGCCTCGTGCCGTTCCGTGCCGAGGATGTAGAGCCCGCCCTTGTCGAGGACGTGCTTCTTCTCAGGATCGGTGACCCAGCGTCGCACCACCTTCGCCAGCGCCTTGATCAACTCGTCCTTCACGCGGAGCCCGCTCTCCGGATCGAGCTCCACGCCTTCCGAAAGCTCCTTCGCGCGGCGCGCGATCTCGACGCCGACGGCGGGGTCGAACGAGTACGCGCGCTCCGGGGCCTCGGCCACGTCGGGATTGACGATGCGCGCGAGATAGGCGCCCACCGGCCCCTCTTCGAACGCGGCGAGGTCGCCGCCGGACAGGCGGAGATACTGCGCCGCGAAGAACTCGGGGTTGCCGCCGAGCAGGATGTCGGTGCCGCGGCCCGCCATGTTGGTGGCGATGGTGACGCGGCCGAGCCGGCCCGCCTGCGCGATGATCTCCGCCTCGCGCGCGTGGTTTTTCGCGTTGAGCACGTCGTGCTCGACGCCGCGCTTCTGCAGGACCTCGGAGAGCTTCTCCGACTTCTCGATGGAGGTCGTGCCGACGAGGATCGGCCGCTCGGTGCCGGGAAGCTGCGCTCCCTTGCCGTCTTTGCCGCGCGACGCGTCGCGCGTTTCGAGCAGGTCGCCCACCACCGCGGTGAACTTGTCCTTCGGAGTCGCGTAGATCTTGTCGTTGCGGTCGTCGCGGATGCAGGGCTTGTTGGGCGGCGCGACCAGCACGTCGAGGCCGTAGATCTTCATGAACTCGCCGGCCTCGGTGAGGGCGGTGCCGGTCATGCCCGCGAGCTTGTCGTAGAGGCGGAAGTAGTTCTGCAGCGTGATGGTGGCGAGCGTCTGGTTCTCGGCGCGGATGCCGATCTGCTCCTTCGCCTCGACCGCCTGGTGCAGGCCGTCGCTCCAGCGCCGCCCGTGCATGAGGCGGCCGGTGAACTCGTCGACGATGATGATGCCGGGCTTGCCGTCGTCGTCGGGCGCCACCACGTACTCGTCGTCGCGCTCGTAGAGGTGGTGCGCCTTCAGCGCCTGCTCGAGCAGGTGCGGCCACTCCATGTTCGCGCCGGAGTAGAACGAATCGACGCCGACGATCTCCTGCGCGCGGAGGATGCCTTCCTCCGTGAGGAGCACCTGATGCTCCTTCTCCTTCACCTCGAAGTGCGCGTCTTTCTTGAGCTGCCGCGCCACGCGGTCGGCGAAGAAGAACTTCCTGACGTCGCCCTGCGCCTGCCCCGAGATGATGAGCGGCGTGCGCGCCTCGTCGATGAGGATGTTGTCGACCTCGTCGACGATGGCGTAATGGCGCCGCTGGACCTGGTCGTCCAGCGAGAGCTTCATGTTGTCGCGCAGGTAGTCGAAGCCGAACTCGTTGTTGGTGCCGTAGGTGATGTCGGCGGCGTAGGCGACCCGCTGCTCGGCGTTCGACATGTCCGCCTTGATCACGCC
>DASPNK010000197.1:0-4474 GCA_035626575.1 Planctomycetota bacterium
GCCTGCGGCGACGAGCGACGCCGCGCCCGCGACGCGCGCCCAGAACACGGCGCCGTCCCACGGTTTCGGCGACGGAGTGTAGGCGGCTTCGAGTTCCCGATACAGACCGGGGGCGTGAGCCCAGTCGGTCGAGCCGGCCGCCGCGGTCGCGGACAACCACGGATTGACGCGCACGGCGGCCTCGGTCGCGCCTTCGGCGCCCCGCGGGCGCCATGCGATCGCCGTCGAGGCCCCGAGCAGCAGAGCCCACCAGATCACCGCCGCCGTCCCCGCCCGGCGGACGACCAGCGCGACGGCCGATAGGGCCGCCGCCGCCGCGAAAAACGCCGCAGGTCCGACGTAAGCCGCGGCGCCGCCGGGGACGTCGGACGGAATCCCCCGTGCGAGCGCGACGACGCCGGCCGCCGCGGCCCCGGCCGCCCAGGCGAAGCCGGGGGTCCGCGGGAGGAAGAACGCCGCGGGGAGCAGGGCCGCGGCGACCAGGAACGCCGACGAGGCGGACGCCGCGGCGACGTACGGACTGGACGGCCGTGCGGCCGAAACCCAGGCCGCGACCGCCGCGGCGACGACGGGCGGCGTCGCGAGGGCGAGCCCCACCGCGACGGCCCGCCGCACGCCGCTCACCGCAGGCACTTGTTCAGCGCAAGCACCGCGTACGCCGTGGCGAGGACCGGGGAGTTCTCCCAGAACTTGTCGCTCCGGTCGTTGACCCACGCGCCGTCCGGCTGCTGCAGAGCGACCAGCCTTTCGGCGAGGTCCTTCTTCCAGGGCAAAGGCTTCCCGTCGGCGCCGGCGAGAGCATCGCCGCCCGCCGCGTCGAGGCCGCGGGCCATCGCCAGGTAGTAGTAATAAAGCCCGGCGTATTTTGCGTTCGCGTCGGCGCCCTCCATGCCGGGATTGTGCTCGACGGTGTAGTTCTTCGACAACCAATCGAGGAGCGCGCGCACGCGCGGGTCGCGGCGGTCGAGGTCGCAGAACAGGTAGCTCTTGAGCAGCGCGTACGACATGCTGCCGTACGACCGGCGGATCCTGCGCCCGTCGGGAAGCTCGACGAAGCCCGCCTTGGCTTCGTCGGCCGTCGCGCCCGGCGAGTAGAACGCGCCGCCGTCGTTCCCGACCGCGACCCCGTCGACGACCGGCAGATCGTTCGTCTCCGACGCGTTCTGCGACCGCTGCAGGAAGACGATGGCCTTCTTGAAGAAGGGGTCGTCCGTCTTCATCCCCGCCTTGGCCGCGGCCTCGACGGCGAAGTGCGTGTTGGACAGGTCCGACCGCAGGCTGCCGCCGTAGCCGACGCCGCCGTAATACATGTCGCCGCGCTCGTAGCGCTCGCTTTCGTCCGACTGCACGACGCGGAGGAACTCGAGAGCCTTGTCGAGAACGGGTCGATACGCCTCGTTCTTCGTCGCCGCCAGCACGAGCATGGAGACGGAGGTGTTGTAAGTGGCGAGCTTGCCGTCGTGGATCGACCCGTCGGGCTTCTGGCTCGCGGCCAGCCACGCCGTTCCCTCGCGGATGAACGGCCCGTCGCTTTCGCGGTAGGCGCGCGGCGACTCCATCATCGCGAGCAGGCAGAGGGCTGTGATGCCGAGGTCCGGCGGCACGCCGTCCTTGTCGGAGAACCGCCACTTGTAATCGGCCGTCTGCCGGTTCCGCAGGAACCGCAGCCCGTCGTCGATCGCCTTCTTCCCCTTGTCCTTCCAGGTCGCGGTCCCCGGCGGCGACGGCTCGGGACGCGACGCCGCCGCGTCCTGCGTCGAGCCGGCGGCCGCGGGCGTCCCGGCCGCAGGGGGCGCGGACGGCGGCGCCTGCCGGCCGCCGTCGCAGGCGGCCGTCGAAATCAGGACGAGGAGCGCGACGCCTTTCGCGAACGCGTTCTGGGACATGTGTCGGGTCTCCAGGAGGGCCCCGCGGGGGGCGCTTCCGAAACGGAGCGGCGCGGCGCCGGGTTCAGGAGCCGCCGCGACCTTTTAGACGAAGGCCGCGACGACGCGAGAGGTCGCCCAGGCCGCGAGCCAGGCGAAGGCCAGCAGATACCCGAAGGCGAACCACGCCCAGCGGCGACGGCCGGTCTCTCTCCGGATCACGGCGAGCGTCGAGACGCACTGCGGCGCCACGACATAGAAGGCCAGCAGGGCGGCCACGGTCGGCGGGTCGAAGATCCGGCGGCCGGTCCGCTCGTCGGTCGTCTCCCGGAACGCCTCGACCAGGCGCACGTCGCCGCCTTCGCCGTCGGTTTCCCCGATCGCGTACACCACGCCCATGGTGGACACGAACACCTCGCGCGCCGCGACGGACGCGATCAGCCCGATGCCGACCTTCCAGTCGAACCCGAGGGGCGCGATCGCGGGCTCGATCAGCCGCCCGAGACGCCCCGCGTAGCTGTCCCGGAGCTGCGCGGCCGCGACCGCTTCCGGCGGTGCGTCCGGCGGCGCCTCATGCCGTGGGAAATAGGCCGCGGCCCAAAGGAGGATGGTCGCGAAGAGGATCACCGTGCCCGCGCGGAAGAGGAACGCCGAAGTGCGGTGCCGCAGCCGGTGGAAGATCGCAGGCAGGGCGGGCGGCCGATAAGGCGGCATCTCGAGGATCGGCGCCTCGCGCCGCCCGCGGAGCATCGTCTTCCCCAGCACGAAGGCGACCAGGGACACCGCCATGGCGCCGGCGACGTAAAGCCCGAGCAGCGTGGCCGCGCGGGCGTCGAGCCCGAGCAACGTCGCGCTTTCGGGAACGAACGCGCCGATCATCAACGCGTACACGGGAAGCCGCGCGCTGCAGGTGGTGAGCGGCGCGACGAGGATTGCGACGAGGCGCTCGCGCCGGTCCTCGATGGTCCGCGTCGCCATGATCCCGGGCACCGCGCAGGCGTACGACGACAGGAGCGGGATGAACGACCGGCCGGAGAGGCCGATGGCCCGCAGCGGCCGGTCGACGATGAACGCGGCGCGCGTCATGTACCCCGTGTCTTCCAGCACGCCGAGCAGCAGGAAGAGTATGACGATCTGCGGGAGGAACACGAGAACGGCGCCGACGCCGCCGATCACGCCCTGCGTGAGCAGGTCGCGCAGAACGCCCTCCGACATCGCGTCGGCGGCGAGCCGCTGCACGCTCCCCACGCCGCCGTCGATGAGGTCGGTGAGCGGCTGAGCCAGCGTGAAGACGGCGTGGAACACCGCCGCCATCACCGCGAGGAAGATGACGAACCCCAGCGCCGGGTGGAGCAGGATCCGGTCGAGGGCGTCCGACGTGCGCCGCGGCGTCTCGGCCTTCAGTCGCAGGTCGCGATGGACGCGCTGCGCCCAGGCGTACCGCGCCGACGTTTCGGCGAGGTTCGCGCCGTCGGGATCCGCCGCGCGCCACCGATCCCACCGCGTGCCCGGACCCGGCGGCGGCGCGACGCCCGGGCGGAGGCGCTCCGCGTCGGCGGCCGGCCGCCGCGCCGCGTCGAGCGCCGCTTCCAGAAGCGCGTCGACGCCGGCGCCTTTGACGCCGACCGTCTCCACCACCGGCACGCCGTCCAGCGCGCGCGACAGGGCCGCGGCGTCCACCGGGTTCCCCGCCCGCCGGGCCTCGTCGTTCATGTTGAGGGCGACGACGGTCGGCAACTCGAGGTCGAGGATCTGGCTGACGAGGAACAAGCCGCGGCGGAGCTGCGACGCGTCGACCACCGCGACCACGACGTCGGGACGCGGCTCCCCCGCCATGCGCCCCGCGAGGACGTCGGCGGTCACGCGCTCGTCGGGCGAACGCGGCACGAGACTGTAGGCGCCGGGCAGGTCGGTCACCTGCGCTTCGGCGACGCCGCGCCGCGCCGTGCCGCGGCGGCGCTCCACGGTGACGCCGGGGTAGTTCGCGACGCGCTGGCGCAACCCGGTCAGCGCGTTGAACAGCGACGACTTGCCCACGTTGGGGTTGCCCGCCAACGCGACGCGCACCGGGCGCGGAGGCGCCGAAAGGACGTTCACGCCGTCTCCGTGCTGACGAGGATGGCCGCGGCCGAATCGCGGCGCATCGCGTAGCGCGCCCCCGCGACGTCGATCTCCACGGGACATCCGAGCGGCGCGCGGCGCACGACGCGGGCGGCGACGCCGGGCAGGACGCCGAGCTCGGACAGTCGACGCCGCAGCTCCGGCTCGGCGTCGACGGCGACGACGACGGCCTGGACTCCCGGAGGAAGTTCGACCAGCGGGCGCGCGGGGGAACTGGAGATCAAAGGGGTCGCCGGATCTCGATGAGACGCGATCTCAACGCACGGGAGGATACGCCGCCGCCGCGCGAACTCCAGCGCGACGGAGAGAGGTCACCCGCGGTGCACCGGAGCCGCGTGCAGCGGGCGCGCGGCCGGATCGTTCCGGCAGGTCTGGCACAGCCCGTACATCTTCAGCGTGTGCGCGAGCAGCTCGAAACCCACCTTTTCGGCGGCTTTCGTCTGCAGCCGCTCGATGCCCTCGTCGCGGAACTCGACGATCAACTTGCA
>DASPNK010000198.1:0-3428 GCA_035626575.1 Planctomycetota bacterium
GTCGACCGGAAGCCGTAGCCGCAGTACAGCGTGCGGCGCGTCGGATGCCAGACGAGGTCGCCCGCGCCTTCCAGCGGGCCGAGTCCGGGCGGCGACTCCACGATCTCGTAGCCGCGCTCGGCGAAGCGTCGCGCGAAGTACGGCGGCTCCCCCGCCCGCTCGGGATGCGCCATCCGCGAGATCAGCGCGACGCGCGTCCCGTCCGTCCGTCGGAAGCAGAACGTCTGATTCGCGGCGAACGTCATGTCCGGGAAGCCGGGCTCGCCGGGGAGGACGTCGACCGCGTACCCGATCGACTCGAACTCCTTCCTGAGGTCGTCCCATTGCCGGCGCGCGAGCTCGCGGTCGACGGCGTGCAGCCGACCTTCGGCGTCGGTCATGTGCGGGTTGATGGCGAACGCGACCTCGTAATGGTCGGGCGCGCACATCAAGAGCGACGTCGTCGACGGCCGCCACGGCGCGACGGCGGGCGAGTCCTTTCCGGCGGTCATGAGCGCCGTACCATACCGCCCCCCGCGGCGCCCCCGTAGCGGCGCGCGACGACGACCCGACGGAAGGCGACCGATGCTGCTCGACGAACTCGCGGCGACCGCGCGACAGGCCCTGAGCGAACTTCTCGACGGCGCCGAAGCGCCTCCGGTGACGGTCGAGTTCGCCGACGACGCGAAGCTCGGCGACGTCGTCGTCAACTGCTTCCACCTCGCGAAAGCGCTCAAGCGCCCTCCGCCTGCGCTCGCCGCCGCGCTGGCGCCGAAGCTGGTCGGGCGCGGCGCGATCGCCGAAGCGTCGGCGGCGTCCGGCTACGTCAACGTGACGGTGCGCCGGGACGCGCTCTTCCGCGGCGCGGCGCCCGCGGCGCGCGACGCCGCCCGGGCCGGCGCCTCCGACGTGCGCGCGGGCCGTCGGCTGCTCGTCGAATTCTCGGCGCCGAACACGAACAAGCCGCAGCATCTCGGTCATCTCCGCAACAACTTCCTCGGCGACGCCGTGGCGCGCCTCCTGGAGGCCGCCGGCGCGTCGGTCGTGCGCGTGAACCTCATCAACGACCGCGGCATCCACATCTGCAAGTCGATGCTCGCCTACCTGCGCTTCGGCGAGCGCGCGACGCCGTCGTCGACGGGCATGAAGGGCGACCACTTCGTCGGCAAGTGGTACGTCGCGTTCGAAAAGGCGTTCCAGGCCGAGGCCGACGCCTACGTCGCCGCGCATCCCGAAGAGTACGCCGCGTGGGCGGCGACGCGGTCCGTCGACAAGAAGGGGCGCCCGCGACCGGAAGCCGAGTTGCGCGCGGAGTGGCGGGCGAGCTTCAAGGAGGAGAACTTCGGGAAGGTCCCGCTGGGCGCCGCCGCGCAGCAGATGCTCCGCGACTGGGAGGCGGGCGACCCCGACGTCGTCGCGCTCTGGAAGACGATGAACGGCTGGGTGCTCGCCGGCTTCGACGAGACCTATCGCAAGCTCGGTATCCGCTTCGACAAGGTCTATCTCGAGAGCGAGACCTACCGGCTCGGGCGCGATCTCATCCTCCGGGGGTTGGAGCGCGGAGTCTTCAAGCGGCGCGCCGACGGCGCGACCGAGATCGACCTCTCCGCCGATGGACTCGGGCGGAAGGTGGTGCTCCGCTCCGACGGCACGTCGGTCTACATCACGCAGGACATCGGCACGACGGTGCGAAAGGCCGAGGAGTTCGGGGCCGACGGTCAGATCTGGGTCGTGGCCGACGAGCAGCGCTTCCACTTCCAGGCGTTGTTCGCGATCCTCGCGCGCATGGGCTATCCGTGGGCGAAGAGCCTGCAGCATCTCGCCTACGGCATGGTGCACCTCCCGGAAGGGCGCATGAAGTCGCGCGAGGGCACGGTGGTCGACGCCGACGACCTGCTGGCCGAAGTCGCCGACCTGGCGCGGGAGGAGATCGTCCGTCGCGATCCGGAGATCTCTCCAGCCGCGCTCGACGAGCGCGCGGGCGCGATCGCCCTCGCCGCCCTCAAGTTCATGCTCCTCAAGGTCACGCCCGCGACGACGATGACCTACGACCCGAAGGAATCGGTGTCCTTCGACGGCGAAACCGGCCCCTATCTCCTCTACACCTACGCCCGCATCCGCCGCATGCTCGTCGACGGCGCCTGGGACGCCGACAAGGCGGCGGACGCGTTCGACGCGGGCACGCTGGGCCACGCCTCGGAGACGGCGCTCGCGCTCGAGATCCTGAAGTTCCGTCGCGCCGTCGATCGGGCCGCCCGCGACTGCAATCCGGCGGCGTTGTGCCAGTACCTCGTCGGCCTCGCCCAGACGTACAACACCTACTATCAGGACGTCCCGATCCTGAAGGTGCGCGCGTCAAACCCGGCGCTCTGCACGGCGCGTCTCACGCTCTCCGCCGCGGCCGCGAACGTGGTCGCGCGCGGCCTCGAGCTGCTCGGCATCGGCGTCGTCGACAAGATGTAGCCCGCGAGGACCGCAGGTTCGCCCGCCCCCGCGAAGCGGCTACCGCTTCAAGTACGTCCCCGACGAGATCACGCGCATGAAGCAGTCGCGGTAGCGGACCGCGTCGAGCGAGTCGTCGCCGCCCCAGCGTTCGTCGAACTTCGACCGGATGTAGGGAAGCGGAAAGCCGAACTCCTCCATCGCCTCCGCGACCGTCGTGCCGCGGTACTGATGCACGACGGAGAATTGCCCCGGTCCGTCGAGCGAAACGGCGGCCTCGTTCGCCTGGCCGAAGAGGTTGTGGAAGTCGCCCAGCGTGTCCTGATAGGCGCCGACCAGGAAGATGCCGATCGGGAACGGCTCGTCGACGTTCAGCGTCGGGAGCGGCAGCGTCTTCCTGAGGCCGTTGCAGCCGACGAAGTCGTCGATGCGGCCGTCGGAATCGCACGTGATGTCGCCGAACGTCGCCTGCGTCACCGGCTCCTCGAGGTTCCGCTGCAGCGGCATGATCGGGAACACCTGACGCATCGCCCAGGTGTCGGGAAGGCTCTGAAAAATCGAGAAGTTGCAGACGAACCGCGGCGCGGTCGCCTCTTCAAGCCTCAGCAGCTCCTCGTCGGACGCGTCGTCGCGGTCCCACACCTTGAGCGCCTTGCGGCAGATGTCGTGGAAGAGCGCCTCCCCCGCCGCGCGGTCCTCCAGCGTGACGAAGCCAAGCTTGAACCCGGAGATGAGTTCGTCGTGCAGCGCCTTGGCGTCGTTGATGAGCTCGCGGCAGTTGTTCTTCCGCACCTCGTCCAGCGCGGACTTGAGCTCGCGGACCTGGTGGCAGGCGTCGCTCGCGATGGGCGGCGGGTCGGACTTCACGCGACCGATGATCTTGAGCGGGGTCACCACGTGCACGGCGTGGTAAGCGAGCACGGCGCGGCCCGATTCGGAGACGAGGATCGGCGGCTCGACCTCCTCCTGTTCGCACACCGTCTTCACGTTGTAGACGGCGTCGCGGC
>DASPNK010000199.1:0-4113 GCA_035626575.1 Planctomycetota bacterium
CGATCGTCGACCACGTGCGCGGGCTCGAGCGCGAGGTGGCGGATCTGCGCGGGAGGCTTGATAGGATCGCCTCACTTTCAATTTCTCGCTAAAGGCCGGGGTGAATTATGAAACGAACAATCGCTGACTTTCGGGCACACACCAACTTGCATCCGTTGGTGCCGAACTACGAAGTCCAACTGAAGTTCATCGATGGCGAGGTCCTGAAGCTCGTCGCCGCGGATGCCCCGCAGTTTCAAGCGTGGGTCAGCGTGCTTTCTCTTCCGTATAAGCACCTGGACACCGATGCCAAGGCTCTCATCGGTGGGAGCACGCCGGATCCAACCTGATACTCTCGCGGTGGGAACGACCTTCGCTCGGACATTCGGATGCAAGAGTTCCCACGCTCGGTTATCGAACGCATCGGCTACTACGTCTACCTCCTGCGCGACCCCCGCGACGGCCGCCCGTTCTACGTCGGAAAGGGCACAGGGAATCGCGTCTTTGCCCACGCCCGGCAGGCACTCGAAGACCCCGCGTCGACCGACAAGATCGACCGCATCCGGGCGATCAGGGACGCGGGCATGGAGATCGTCTTCGAGGTCGTTCGCCACGGTCTGACGGAAGACCAGGCCTTCGAGGTCGAGTCCGCCTTGATCGACGTGCTGGGCTTGGACGACCTCTCGAACGCCGTCGCAGGGCACGCCGTGCTTCGCCGCGGTCGGATGACGGTCGCCGAGATCATCGCCGCCTACCGCGCCGAGCCCGTCGAGATCACCGAGCCGTCGTTGCTGATCATCGTGAACCGCCTCTTTGAGCGGAACATCGACGCCGATCGGCTCTACGAGATCACGCGCGGCAACTGGGCGCTAAGCCCGACGCGGAAGGACCGGGCGAAGTTCGGCATCGCGGTCTACCGCGGCCTCGTGCGCGCGGTCTACAGGATCGAAGGGTGGGAGCCTGCGCAGGCACGGCGTCCCGACCAGAAGCGGAGGAACCGCTGGCGCTTTTCGGGGCAGCCCGCCGTCGAACTGCAGCACCTAATCGGCGGCAGCGTGGCGGCCTACCTCGACCCGCCGTCGCAGAGCCCGATCAGGTACGTGGGGTGTTGACCGCGGCATGCATCGCCCCTCCACCAGCATGACATCAACGCGGGTAAGCCAGCACGGCAACGGCATTGCTCCCCTTGTCGGGGTGCTGTCGGCGCAGTCAGAGCTCGTAGCGCGGTTGCCAAACGTGCACTACTGCCGCCAGATCACCCAAATCTCACTCTGATAGACGTCGAACTCTTCGTTCTGCCTGACGGCAACAGGACCACGAGCGTGCGGGTACAGGGCATGTAGCGCACGTACCCGGAAGACGCCTTCCGCGATCGCTACGACCTCGCCACGCAGCCGATTGCGATCGTCTTCTGCATCGACGTCTGCGTAAACAACCACCGAGTCGCCAAGCCTGGGCGCGCCGTTAGTAGGCAGGCCAAAGTGCCGAGGGAGGTCACGAAGTTCGATTGGGTTCGAAGTTTCGCGGTTCTTCAGTTTCATTGGGTAGTGTACGGTAGCGGGTAAGACAGCGCCGCCCTTCGATCCAGAGTTCGGGCCAAACCGCGGATTGCCGTTCTGACTTCGTTCAGCATTGCAAAGCTCGCGCCCGGACTAATAGGTGCGCGCTTTACTACGGCACGTCGAACCACCACAAGGGAGCCATCCGTTGAGCGGCGGCGGTTGGCTCTGGTGGCGACTGCGGCCTGCGGTCGGGCGCGGATCAAGCGCGGCGAGCGACGGGTAACGGCTCCCGAGGCGGATCTGCAGCGGCGGGCACCCCGGCTGGTGCCGCTTCCAGCGACCGCGGTGCGACCCCGTACCTCGCGCTGGGCTTCGACGGCGTCCGCGGTGGCGAGTTCCGCGCCGCCCCGCGCCATCCTTTCGCCTCGTCGAGCCCGCGGCGTCCCAACCGTGAAGCCCTTCTCGATGCCCTCAGCGCGGATCGCCTCCAGCGTCGCCTCGGGTTCACGCTGCAGCCACGCGGTAAGGAAGGCGATTGTCTGCGAGCGAAAGAGGCGCGTGGTGTCTTGGTCCGTATCGGAGTGCCGCTCGGTCAGGGGTAGAGACGTACCCTCGCAACGTTCTCAGCGAGCAAGCCGACGTAGTTGAACTCCCGATAGCCCGTGCGCGCCCCATCTTTCGAGCGTCGGCGGGAACGGACGTTCGCCTGCGTCAAGAATGGGAAGAAGTAAATCTCCTGCTTCCAACGGCCGTCCGACCGCCATCGGAAGTTCGCGATAAGCGGGGCGGGAAGCTGGCCGGTCCGCTTGTTTCGCTCAACGATTTCAAAGGCGGCTCCGAACAACACTCCGCGGGGCTTCTCGCCTACCGTCTTGACCTGCGCCCGGAAGAGACAGCGCGTGCACTGCACGTCATAGATGGGAAACTGCGGGGGCAGCGGCATCAACTTCGAACCGCAGTTGGGGCACGGAACCAGGCGAACGACCGTGCGTTCTCCGGCGATTCCGTTGCGCCGCAGGCTGGGCCGGCCGGCTACCTCCCTCGTTTGTTTTCCATCGCGCGAGGGCCGCTTCTTCGACGAAGTCCGCGTCGACATGGCGCAAAGTTATCGAATCGTGGCCTCCTCCCGCAGCTTCGTTTGCGGCTTCTGTGCCCGGGTGGATCAAGACCCGCGCCCGCGCGCGAACGGGGCGCTACGGGAAGCGCTTCAACTTTTCGACGTGGTGGAGTAGCCTTCCGCGCTCGGCGGCGGCGTCTTCGATCGGTCGGACCGCTGTCGCGCAGTCGCATTCCCTGCTCCTTCGGTGAGATCGATGGCAGCCAAGGCGAAGAAAAACGGCGGCGGCAAAGCCCCCCTCGGGTTCGAGGCCCAGCTCTGGGAAGCCGCCGACGCCCTGCGTTCCAACATGGACGCGGCGGAGTACAAGCACGTCGTCCTCGGGCTGATCTTCCTCAAGTACATCTCGGACGCCTTCGAGGCCAAGCACGCCGAGCTTTCGGCCCAGAAGACGAAGGGCGCCGACCCCGAGGACAAGGACGAGTACCGCGCCGCGAGCATCTTCTGGGTGCCGAAGAGCGCGCGCTGGTCGCACCTGAAGAAGAACGCGCCGCAGCCCACGATCGGCCAGATCGTCGACGACGCCATGGCGGCGATCGAGAAGGACAACCCGACGTTGAAGGGCGTCCTCCCGAAGGACTACGCGCGCCCCGGCCTCGACAAGACACGCCTCGGCCAGCTCATCAACCTGGTCAGCGACATCGCCCTCGGCACGGCCGCCGACCGAGCGAAGGACACGCTCGGCCGCGTCTACGAGTACTTCCTCGCCCGCTTCGCGAGCGCCGAGGGCAAGGGCGCCGGCCAGTTCTACACCCCGTCTGGCGTCGTCCGCGTCCTCGTCGAGATGCTCGCGCCCTACAAGGGCCGCGTCTACGACCCGTGCTGCGGTTCGGGCGGGATGTTCGTCAGCAGCGAGAAGTTCATCGAGGCGCACAGCGGCAAGATCGGCGACATCTCGATCTACGGGCAGGAATCGAACTACACGACGTGGCGCCTCGCGAAGATGAACCTCGCGATCCGCGGCATCGACGCGCAGATTGCCCACGGCGACACCTTCCACGACGACAAGCACCCAGACCTGAAGGCCGACTACGTCCTTGCGAACCCGCCGTTCAACGACAGCGACTGGCGCGGCGACCAACTGAAGGACGACGCGCGCTGGCAGTACGGCACGCCCCCGCCCGGCAACGCGAACTACGCGTGGGTGCAGCACTTCATCCACCACCTCGCGCCGAACGGCATCGCGGGCTTCGTCCTCGCGAACGGCTCGATGTCGTCGAACCAGTCGGGCGAAGGCGAGATCCGCAAGGCGATCCTCGAGGACGACCTCGTCGACTGCATGGTCGCCCTACCGGGCCAGCTCTTCTACTCGACGCAGATCCCGGTGTGCCTGTGGTTTCTCGCGCGCGGCCGTCGAAATGGACGCTTCCGTGACCGGCGCGGGCACACGCTCTTCATCGACGCACGCAAGCTCGGCACGATGGCGGACCGCGTGCATCGCGAGCTGACGGCCGAGGACGTCGCGCGCATCGCCGGCACCTACCACGCCTGGCGCGGCGACCGTGTTCTCCCCTC
>DASPNK010000200.1:0-3669 GCA_035626575.1 Planctomycetota bacterium
GACGAAGGAGCGCGAGGGCATCAACCCCTTCACGAAGGAGAAGATCACGATCAAGGCCAAGCCGGCCCGCAACGTGGTGAAGATCCAGGCCGTGAAGGCCCTGAAGCAGATGGTCTGAAACGGACCGACGACGCTTCGCGGCGTCGTGCGCACGGGCGTCGAAGCGCAGGCTTCGGCGCTCGCGTCGTTTCAGGAGGGCGCGTTCAGTCGCCCGGCGCGCCGTCGAGGCGCTTTTCGAGGATCTTCTTCAGCTTCGCGCGCGCGCGGAACAGGCGGCTGACGACGGTGCCGAACGGGATGCCGAGCGTCGCCGCCACTTCTTCGCACGAAAGGTCGTGGGCTTCGCGAAGTACGACGACGTCGCGGAACTTCGGCGGAAGCTCCTGCACCGCCGCGCGGACCTGCGCGCGAAGATCCTCCTTCGCGGCCTGGCGCGCCGGGTCTTCGGAGGGCGGCGCGACGGGCATGCGCTCGAACTCCTCCTCCTGCCGGCTGCGGTCGCGGCGCCGCTGCTTCAGCCGGTCGTTGGCCGCGTTCACCGTGACGCGATAGAGCCAGGTGTAGAAGGACGCCTCCTCGCGGAACGTGTCGAGGCGCCGGTACACCTTGTAGAAAACGACCTGCGCAACGTCTTCGGCGTCGGCGGCGCGCCCGACGACCGAACGCGCGACTCCGAGGACGCGCGGCAGGCAGAGACGGACGATCTCCTCGAAAGCGGCGGCGTCTCCGTCGCGGGCGCGGCGGACGAGCTCGAGGTCGACGACGAAGCGTTCCAAGCTTGAAGCGTTCCCGTGGCGGTCGGCGGCGGCCGGTCGACCGGGCGCCGCGAGGCACGGCGGCGTCCGACGACGCCCGGCGCCGCCGCCTTCCCGGGGGACGAAGAAACCCGTTATAGCCGCGCGACGGGCCCGGTTGCGCGGTCGGCGAGCCGTCAGCGGATCAGCGTGACGCCGACGTCGCGGTCGTCGACCCGGCCGAGCCGCGCCGAGTCGACGACGCCGTCTTCGCCCGCCGAGACGACCATCAGATCGCCCGCGCCGGAGAGCGCGCCGAGGGTGACGACGTACGCCCGACCCCAGGGGTCGATGGGAATCGACGGAAGATAGGGGCCGCGCCAGGAGGCGCCGAGCCCGAGCCCGTCGCGGCACAGGACGCCCGACAGCGGGAATCCGGAGGCGGCGCCGAAGGCGCCGCAGTCGGGCTGGACGCCGGGACCGTAGAGACGCTCGGGAGGCCCCGCCCGACCCTCGCGCAGCGCCTCGGCGCAGTCGTCGAGGAAGTCCCGGAGCGCCGCCGCGATCCGGGCGGCGCCGTCGGCGGCTTCGCGCCGCGGAGCGTCGTCGACCGAGCCCAGCGCGGGGGCGATCACGCCGGCGGAGAGAAGCACGACGGCGCCGAACAACATCGCCGCCGCGGCGCCTCGCGCCGACCGCCTGGGGGACTCCGCCATGAACGCTCCGGCGGAGGAAAAGCGCTCCGCCCGGTCGTCATCGGCCGGAAGGCGCCGCCCTCTTGAGCGCGGCGGGCGACGGTCAGACGAAGAACGCGGTCCCGACGTTCGTGGCGCGGAAGACGAGGAACGCCCACGCGCCCGCGCGATGCCGCGACAGCGACCCCGCGCCGTGGAGGATGCGGCGACCACCGACGAGCTGGTACACCCAGAGCGCCAGCGAAGCGACGCTGACGAAGATGTGGAAGCTCAGCAGGCCGTCGGAAACCGTGCGCGCCTGCTCGAGGGTCTTGGCGACCGCGCCGCGCTGCAGCTCGATGACCGCCACCATGAGCACGTCGGCGACGAACGACGCCGTCATGATGCGCACGTGGGCGAGGCGGCGGCGACGGAGGGCGACGCCGACCAGGATCGCGGCGAAGATCACGACGTTGGCGACGTCGAAGGCGAGCTTCGGGATCTCGAACGCGAGCAGGGATCGCATGGCGCGCCGCTCTTAGCACGGCGCGCGCGGAAGAGCGTCAGCCGCGCCCCGCGTCGAAACGGTCGGAGGGCGGAACGATCTCGGTGACGCGGAAGCCGTAGCGATCCCCCACCACGACGACCTCCCCGCGCGCGACGAGGCGGTCGTGCACGAAGAGGTCGACGGGGTCGCCCGCGGCGCGGTCGAGGTCGATCACCTGACCGGGCGTGAGCGCGAGGATCTCCGACACGGTCTTCCCGACGGAGCCGATGCTCACCGTCACGGGCACCGTGACGTCGAGGATGATGTCGAGGTTCGCCCCGGAAGGATCGCGGGAATCGCGATCCGCGGGCTGGTCGGCGAACGCCGCCGGGTGGACGGCGACGCCGTCGCAAGAGCGGGGACCCTCGTTCATTTCGGACGCTCCGTCCTGGGCCCGGGCCGGGCGCCGTCGGTTTTCGGAAGACGCGGGCGCTGCACGGGTCCGCGCACGCGGTAGGTCAGCCGGCCGCGGCTCTGGCCGAGCCAGCCCGAATACTTGGGCGCGCCGGACACGGCGAGTTCGCAGCCGTCGTGGATGGCGCGGTCGAGGACGATCACGTCGTCCTTCTCGAGGTGGACGAGCTCGCGCAGGGTGAGGCGGGCGTCTCCGACGCGCACCCGGACGCCGACCACGACCTGCGCGAGGTGCGCCGCGAGATCGCGTTCGAAGCCCGCGTCCTTCGGCGCGGCGAGCGGGCGCGGCTCGCGCTGGAGGTGCGGCTCGAGGCCCGCGGCCGGAGTGGCGAAGCGCACCGTCGCGCCCTCGGCGAAACCGCGGAGGCGATAACGGGCGGAGAAGAGGACGTCCTCCGGCTTGAGCTCGCGGATGAACCGCGGAACCGGCACCGCGCGGAGCGCGCCGGGTTTGAGCGGGACGTACGGCTGCCAGGCGAAGACGTGTGCGGCGACGATCGGCCGCAGGGCGTCCTCGAGCACGGCCGCTTCGGTGGAGGTGAGATCCCGCGGTTCGCCCGAGGGATCGCCTTTGCCGCCGAGGAGGCGGTCGAGCGCGGCGTAGGCGAAGGCGTGGTCCACGACAAGCAGCGCGGGCTCGCGCAGCGGCGCGAGGTCGAGGAGGAACGCGCAGCAGGTCGCGGGAAGCTGGTCCCGGAGCGCGCCGAAGCGCACCTGCTCGAAGACCTCGAGCACGCAGTCGACGTCGACGTTCAGCGCGGCGCTCAACTCCTCGCGGCACGCGCGCGCGGCCTGCTCGTGGCGGACGACGACGCCTTCGACGGCGGCGCGCGGCGCGCGCGACGGCGTGTCGAGGTCGTACGTCGAGACGTCCGCCTCCGACGCCGTCGCGGCGGCGCCGCGAAAGGTGGCGAGGAGGGCGTCGATCTCCGGGAGAGTGAGCAGGCGTTCGGACATGCGGCGCGGACCCGCGCGCGGACGCGGAGGGTCTTCGAACGCGCTATCGGCAGCGCGGGCGTCGGATCTTTCGTCGGGTCGCGCATTTTCCGACGCCTTGACGGGCCGCGGGTTACGACCGTCGGAAAACGCGGCGCCGCCCGGGCGGGCGTCGCGTTCCGCGGCGCCGTCGGGTCAGGCGCAGACGCCGCCGTCGTACACGAGCGCCTGTCCGGTGAGGTTGGCGGCGGCGGGCGAAGCGATCCAGCGGACGAGCGCCGCGACCTGGTCGGGCTCCGAGGCGATGCCCGTCGGGACGTCGCGCAGCGCGAGACGCTCCCCTTCCCGGGCGCCCGCGCCGCCG
>DASPNK010000201.1:0-4160 GCA_035626575.1 Planctomycetota bacterium
AGAAGGAAAAGCCGACACGTCCAAGGCGCGACGAGAGGGGCCCCGTCGGCGCCGACGGCGCGAAGCGTCAACGATCCCGTCGGAGGGAGTTCGATGCGCACCGGCTCGACGCATCCGGAACCGACTTCGACGGCGCCCGCCGCGGAATGGAGACCCGTCACGTCCGGCCACAATCGCCAGGTCGGCGCCTCGACGTCGTGCGCCGGCCGGGTCACGAAGCCGCGTCCTTCGGCGTCGAGGACGGCCGTATTCACCGAACCGTACCGGGCGCTTGAAACTCGGATGCGCAGACCCGCCGCAGGCTTCCCGTCGAAGGTCCTGCCGACGACGTCGACGCCTTCGGTGAGCTCGACGACCGCGGCGGCGTACCTCTCGTGACGTAAGAACTCGGCGCGGCCGCCGAGTCGTCCGTTGCGCGCGTAGACGATCGCCGACCACCATCGACCCTCCAGGCGAAATCGACCCTGCGCGTCGCTGCGCCCTTCGACCCTTCGCCCGCCGTGACGCGCGACGGTCGCGGGCGACGTGTCGCAACCCGCTTCGGGCCACCGCCCGTCGTCGTACAGCGCCGCCGTCCACGGGACGTCGGCGACGGGCGCCTTCGTGCGCGCGTCGATCACCGTCGCGACGAACGCGATCGCCGGCGCCTCGGCCTCGGGCGCCGGGGAGAGGTCGACGAACGGCGTGACGACGAGGGACTCGGCGACCGGCGTCTCAGATCTGATTGCGACCGTCGGTTCGCCGGCGCCCCTTGACGGTTGCGGCACTGATTCCATCGGCGTTCGGGACGCGCGACAGGCGCTCGCACGCGACCCTGCCCGCCATGAGGCGGCGCCGAGCGCCGCTACGACGACGATCGCCGTCCATGTCGCGTTGCGGGCGGTGGTACGCATGCCCCGACATCCTATGGCACGGTCGTCGCGGCGGCGTCGGCGCCGTTCGCCTCCGCGACCGCGTCGCCGTCAGCGCCCCGCGCCGCCGGACGGCCCGAGCGCGGCCTCGATCTGCGCCGCCGTGACGCGCACCGTGGTTTCCGCGGTCGTCGCGCCTTCCCGAATCGTCAGGCGCGGGGCGGAGGCGTCGTCCCAGAGGTGAGCGTATGAGCGGGCGCCCGACCGGCGGGCCGCAACTCGAATCAGGTAGAGGCCCGGCTCCGGAGTCGTCGCCGTCCTCCGCGTTCCGCCTTGCCTGCGACTCCACTGCTCGAAGCGCAGCAGGCTGTTGAGCGGGTGCGACTCATATCCGTCGACCGGCGCCGACGCCTCCGGCGGTCCCGCCCATACGAGCTCGGCGTCCAACCGTGCGGTCGTTTCCGCCGCGCCTTCGAGCGTGATGACGACCTCGCACGGCGTCGCGTCCGCCAGCCGCACGTCGACGTCGCCCCTTGGAGCTTCGACGCGGCCCACGCGCTTGCCGTTCGCCGCGATGACGACGCGATCGACGTCCCGTGGGAACCAAAGGCGTACGCGCCCGTCGTAGGCGCTGACGGAGTCTTCGCGGGCCCCCGCCGATCTGCGGATCTCGACGTTTGCGCCGGCGACTCCGACGCCCCGCGCGTCGAGCACGCGCAGCGCCGCGCGCTCGATCGACGCGGAGAGATCGACCTCCTGCAATCGCGGGTCCTTTCCCGGCCCGCCGGCGACGACCTCGACGTCGACGCTCTGCAACACGCGATCCTCGAATCGACTTCGAAACTCCACGCGGGCAGGTCCCACGCGAAGCCGTCGAGCGGTGAACGAGGTCCCGACGACGTCGGCGGCGAAAGCGTCGTCGGATCCGGGACGAACCGCGCCGAGGTCGGCGGCGGCGGGACCCTTCACGACGACGGACACAGGCGGCGCTCCCACGAGGGGCCTTGCGTCCGGCGGACCCAAGAGGAACGACCCCGTCAGACTGCCTGTCGGCTCGACGACCACGCGGAGGTCGCGAGCCCCCGGCACGAAAGGAACCGGCCGGAAACTGTAGGCGTCGGCGGTCTCGGCGACCGTCGCGAGCCGGGCGGCGGCGTCCGGCAGGTCGCCGGCGGGGAATACGAACCGGCCGTTTCGGTCCGCCCGGACCGACTGCGGAATCGGTTTCAATGCGTCGACATCGGGCGTGTCTACGTCCTGAATGACGCCCTGCGCGGCGGCGTACCATTTGCCGCCGATCTCTTCCGTCAAGCGCACGGTGGCGTCCGGAACGGGGTTTCCCGCGACGTCGACGACGATCCCCGCGCAGGTTACGGGGCGACGCTTCATCACCAGTACGCCGAGGTCCGCAGTTCCGTCGCGCGACGCGGCGGCGACGTCGAATCGCACGTCGTTCTCGACTCCGCTGGGGAGGTCGCTCATCTCGACGGACCATCCGGCGGGGAGCGGCGCCGACGCGGGGAGTTGCGTCCAGACGTGCAGGTTCCCTTCGTCGTCCGTCTCTCCCTCGCCGTACGCCTCCTCGAAGCAGGCGGCCTCCGTCGCGTCGGCGGCCGCGCGCGGCGTCACGACGACTCGTGCTCGCGCAATCGGCGTCCCGTCGTCGAACATGGCGCGGCCGACGGCCGCGAGCGCGGGCGCTCCGCAGGGGACGACGACGACGCTCTCTTCGCCGTCGGCGCGCGGACCTTCGACCGGGGCGACGCCGCCGGAACGTCCTTTGGCGGACGACGTCACGGTCACGGTGAACGCGCGGTTCAGGGCGACGTAGAGCCACCGCCCTTCGCCGTCTTCCAGCGAGGTGGAGCCGCCCGTCTCCTCGACGCCGCGCGTCGCGCCTGTCACGCCGATCGGCTTCGGAGTCGCGCACGCCGAGCACGCTTCCCGGAACGGCGCGCCTCGGGGATCCGCCGTTTTCACGCGCAGCGTCCCGAGCGGCGGCAACCGGATCACGACCGGCTCGGCCCGCCCGCGCGCGACCTCGACGGCGAGATCGACGCCGAGCACCTCCGGACGGACGAACCACCGAGCCCCGCGGGCGTCGGTCGGTCGCGCCACGAACAGGCGCCCCGACGGTCCGGTCAGACCGGCGTCGACTCCGACGACGTCGCCCGCGTCCGGCTCGGCGAACGATTCAAGGCGAAGGACCGCCGCCGGCTTCCCGTCGGCGCGGACGACGACGACCTCGGCTCCGTCGCGAAGCGCGATCCGGTAGTCCTCCTCCCCGGCGACGCAGAAGGTCCGGCCGCCGTAGAGCGGCGTGCGGGCTTCGACGACCGCGGTCCGCCAGGCGCCGTCGAAGCGCGCGCGGCCCCGCGCGTCGGTCACGGCCGACGCGCGACGCCCTCCGCCGCCGGCGGCGATCTCGTCGATCGTGCCGCCGCGCTCCCGGAGATCCTCGGTGCGTTCGAACAGCGCCGCTTCGCAGACCGCCCCCGCCACCGGCGCGCGCGATTCGCCTTCGACGACGAACACCGTCAGGTCGGAGGCGACGGGGATCAGCGCCTCCGCGAGCTCGGCGAACTCCGACTTTGGGATCCCGGCGGCCTCGATGGGCCGCGAGGTCAAGTCGTCGGGCCACGCCGACGCGTCGACGCGCGCAGGCGTTTCGTGCGGGCGACCGATGAGGCCGCGTTCAAAGATCGCGTCGCGCCGAAGGACCAGCCACCCCGCGACGCCCGCCGCGAGAAGCCCGGCCGCGACCAGCTTCGAGAGAGTGCGCGTCATCTCCGACCTCCGCGCTCGGAGGTTATCCGGGACGGCGCCACCGTGCGCCGTCGAACGGTCACCAGACGTCGACGGGAGCCCCCGGCCGAAGGCTCGGAGGCGCGGGGAGCGGGACGTGGACGGAACGCGACCCGTCGACCACGACCGTCGCCGCGGCGGCGCCGGCGACGCGCGGCCCTGCTGCGTCGGGCGGCGACGGCTAAGGAACGGCGCCGCACGACGGTCGGCGCCTCGCCGACGACCGCGGAAGCCGTCGATGCGGGGCCGGTGCGGCGCTGCGCGCCGCGCCGGGCCTCCGCGGTCCAGGCGCCGGCGCTGATTCAGCAGCGGCGCCGGACCGACGTCGGGATGGCGGCGCCCGTCGCGTTGCGGCCGACGCCTGGACCGCAGCGGCCCGGCCCGGAGCGGAGCGGAGGGACGGCCCTGCTTCGTCGAGCGGCGACGTGCGGGGAATGGCGCCGCACGACGGTCGGCGCCTCGCCGACGACCGCGGAAGCTCGTCGATGCGGGGCCGGTGCGGCG
>DASPNK010000202.1:0-3154 GCA_035626575.1 Planctomycetota bacterium
CGGCAAAGGTTCTCCCTCGCCGCGGTGCAAGACGAGGACCGCGGCGGCCCGCGCGCGGCGCGCAGCGCCGCGACGGCCCCGCATCATCGGTCTCCCACGAACGCCGAGGCGGCGCTCCGCGCGAGTCGCCGTTTTTTCGGGAAGGCCGCTCCGCGCGCAGCCTCCGCTCCCGCGTGTAGGATCGCCCGCCTCGATCGCGGCGGCGATCGACGTCGACGGGAGTCGCCTGATGCGCGCGCGCACGTGGGTCGCGTCGTTTCTGCTCGTTGCCGCGTGCGGCGCCGGCGCCCGCGCGCAGGCGGTCGCCTTCGTCAACGGAGTCGACGGTTACGTACAGGTGCCGGCGGCGGCGAATCAGGCGCCGACCACGGGCGTGACCGTCGAGGCGTGGATCAACTACGACGACGCCGGTCTGGGTCCGGGGTTCCGCTGGCCGACCGTGCTGCGGAAGAACCCGCATCCGGGCCAGGAGGCGTATCTGCTCCGCGTGAACGCCTCGAACAGCGGCGCGCGCGTGCTGCGCTGGAAGATCCGCACCGCCGCGGGACAGTTCCACTGCGACTGGCCGTTTGCACCGGGTCAGCTCGCGACGTGGACGCACGTCGCCGGCGTCTACGACGGCGCGACGACGACGCTCTACGTCGACGCCGTCCCCGTCGTCTCCTTGTCGGCCTCAGGCCCGTTCGTCACCGCGACCGGCGACCTCCGCATCGGGAAGGGCGACGACGCGGGAGGGCCGGTCGAAGTGTGGAACGGCCAGATCGACGCGGTCCGCCTCTGGCCGTTCGCACGCACGGCGGCGGAGATCGCCGAGACGAAGTGTCTCGAGTTCGACGGCCTCCCCTCACTGTGCTCGACGTGGACGTTCGACGGGACCCTCGCCGACGGGTCGGGCGGAACGGGAGGCGCGGGCGTCGGCTCGTACGCCTTCGTTCCCGGCGCGCCGGGGCTCTTCGCGCTCCCGGGCGCGGGCGCCGCGTCGGCCGCCCCCGGCACCGCGGCGTGCGGCCGGCGGCTCGCGGTGACGACGCCGGCGCTCCTCGGTCTGAGCACGTTCGCCGTCGCGTGGGTGGGACCCGCGCCGGGCGCGCCCGGCTGGCTCGCGGCGGCGCCCGCCGCGCTGCCTGCGCCGACGGTCGTCGCCGGGATCGGCGTGCACGTGGATTTCCTGTCGCCGTTCGCGCTGATCGTCCCGATCGAAGGCGGGGCCGGGGGCGTCGGCCGCGCGCCGCTCCCGCTTCCGCTCGCCCCGGCGCTGTCCGGGTTCGTCGCGTACGTCCAGGCGGCCTTCGCCGAGCTCTGCGGACCGCAGGGCGTCGGCGCGACCGACCTGCTTCAGATCACGTTCCTCTGAGCGACGCGCGGCGGGTCGCCCGCCGCGCCGGCGTCACAACGTGCCGTCGAAGTACGCCCGCACGAACAGGTGCGAGCCGCCCCACAGGAGCACGTTGCCGAGCGCCTTGCTCTCCGAGGTGGGGTATCCGGTAGCGCGCATGGTGATCGGCGAATAGGTCGCGGTGTTGAGCGCGTTGACCGGGCCGCTCAACGCCGGCCGCTGCCAGTAGCGCGTCATGCTCTCGAAGAGCACCGACGCGACGGCGAGGTCGCCGGCGTCGTTGAAGAGCAGCGCCGAATGCGACAACGCGTCGATCATCGGCCAGCAGAGGTGCGACGACGCCGTGTTCGGCGCGCCGGGCGACCACATGTACCAGACGTACGGCAGGTTGGCCGACGCGAGGCTCGTGGTCGTCGGAATGACGGTGCACGAAGTCTTCAGCCAGGTGCGCATCCGTTGAAGGAACGGGTGGTACTGCGTGTCGCCCGATGCGATCACGTAGCGGCACGCCGCGATGAAGAAGATGTTGTCCATCCACGGGTCGGTGGACGGCGGGTTCGCCCCCGTATTGAGGTGGTACCCGTTCATGCCGCCCGCGACTTCGAGGTCGCGGAACCTGGCCACGCCGAGCCCCGCCTCCGTCAACGCCGCGGCGTCGCCGAAGAAGTTGTGGGCGTGGACGAGGTTGTCGATCGCCCAGCCGGGGATGCGCGATCCCCACATGCCGGACCACGTCTTGGGCGGATCGCGTTTGACGTAGGCGATGTTCTCCAGACCCGCTTCGCGGGAGGCCTCGTCGCCGAACATCACGTAGTTGAGAGCGAGCCCGAGCACCCAGTTGTGCGAGTTGAGGCCGGACGAGTAGTTCCCGTGCCACCAGCCCTTCTCGTAGAACTGCGCGCCGCGCCAGAACTCGGCGGCGTCGGTCGAGTGGTTCTGCCCGTAGTCGCGACGGAACGCGGCCATGTCGCGCGCGCGGTCGTAGACGCCGTAATGCCCGGTCTTGAGGAAGCCGAGCAGCATCGACCCCGGCCAGTCGTAATGCAGGTCGCAGTAGCCGTCGGCCCACGGGATGTCGCCGTAGTTCTCCCAGCCGTAGGGCTGCTGCCCGCCGTTCACGCAGCCGGAGTCGAGGAACTTCTTCAGGCCGACCTTGCCGTGCGTCGCGATGGAGTCGGCCTCGTTGTCGTCGCCCATGATCTTGACGAACCGCTGGTAGCGCTTGAACGAGTCGAAATTCCAATAATCGCGGTCCTCGACGAACAGGAGGCCGGTCGCCATCGACTGGCGCACCTTCACCGGATCCGCGCGGCCGACGATCGGCGCGTTCACGCGCTCGGCGAACGACGCCGTCTGGGCGGCGGTCCGCGCGCCGGAGGCGTGGAAGTCGAAGACCATCCGGTGCGTCTTCCAGCGCCCGCCTTCGAAGCGATAGTCGTTCAGCGACTGCGCGTCGACCCCGGGCAGCGGCGCGGTCGGCGTGCCGTACTGGCCGCCGAACTGCGGGCCGGAGCCGTACTCGGGCCAGAGGCCGACCTTCACCGACCCGCCTTCGACCTTGATCGACTTGGGGAAGCTCTGCCAGAAACGATCGACGCCGACGGTGACGCCGACCGTCGAGGTCGACACGTCGACCGCGCCGGGAAAGCGGCCGCCGACGTGAACGTTCGAACCGTTCACCTTCTCCTGGAAGGAGAAGCCCGCGAGCACGTCGGAGAGGTCGGACGTCCAGTTGAAGAGCTGCCGCACTTCGTAGGTCTGACCCGACGTCAGCGTGCGCTGCGCGACGTTGGACGTCACCTTCGGCGCGGTTCCGCC
>DASPNK010000203.1:0-6876 GCA_035626575.1 Planctomycetota bacterium
CGCGCCTCCGCGAGCGCCGCGGCCGAGCGCGCGAGGGCGTCCGCCGAGTCCGCCGCCCGGGCGACGCGCCGCGCGTCGTCGTCCGTACGCGCCATCGACGCGAGAAGCGCGTCGAGCTCGGCGGCTTCGACGCGCCAGGCACGTTCGCGTTCGACCGTCGACGTCAGGACGGCGCGACCCTCCGTCGGCGGATCCGGGATGGCGGCCGTGAACGCCGCCGCCTCGTCGACGAGCGCCAGCAGGCGGCGCGCCGCGTCGGCGTCGAACGGCGCGCCGGCGACCCGGAGCGGCGCCGCGAGTTCCTCCATGGCGTGCGCCTTCTCGGCGATCGCCGGGAGCCGGACCACGCGCGCCGCGCCCTTCAGCGTGTGCGCCGCGCGGAGCAGCGCCGCCACGCCGTCGCGGCGCGTCGGGTCGCGCTCCAGGTCGAGCGCGGCGCGCTGCAGCGCCTCGAGCAGCTCGCGCGCCTCGATCCGGAAGTAGCGATACGGGTCGGCGGACATGGCTCAGGAGCGGACCAGGCGCTCCAGATCTCGGGAGAGGCCGGAGATCTCCGCGGCGGTCTGCGTCGTCTGCGCCGCGGCGGCCTCGCCTTCGCGGGCGGATTGCGCGACGTCGGCCGCGGCGACGTTGACCTGCTGGACGGCCGTCGCCTGCTGTTTGGTGCTGAGCTCGATCTCGCGCGCGGCGTCGGCCGAAGCGCCGGTCGTCGCCCCGATGCGGCCGAAGGCGGCCGACACGTCGCCGAACCGCGACGCCGCCGTCTCCGCGGCGCGATGCGCGCCTTCGACCGACGACGCCGCCGCCATCACCGCGCCGCGCGTCTCTTCGACCAGCGTGCGGATCTCGCGCGTGGACAGCGTGACGCGGTCGGCGAGCTTCCGGATCTCCTCGGCGACCACGCCGAAGCGACGGCCCGCTTCGCCCGCCCCCGCGGCCTCGATGCTCGCGTTGACGGCGAGGATGTTGGTCTGCTCGTTCAGCTCGTTGACCACGTCGGCGACTCCGGCGACCCGCTGCGCGCGGCGGCCGAGGTCCGCCATGCGGGAGACCATGTCGTCGGCCTGACGCCGGACGTCGGAGACCGCCTCCTGCCCGCGGGCCACGGTCGCTTCGCCGCCGCGCGCGGACTCCGCCGTCTCCGACGCCATGCGCGCCACGCGCTGCGAGCTTTCGGCGATCTGTCGCGACGTCGCCAGCAGCTCGCTGATGGTGACGGTGATTTCGTGCATCGCCGTCGCCTGCTCCTTGGCGCCGCTCGCCTGCTGGGCGGCCACCGCCTGAAGTTCGGTCACCGAGGTCCTGAGGTGCTGCACGGCGGGGGCGACCTGACGGACCAGCGCCCCGCGGAGGAGCCACGCGGCGAGGATCGTCGCCGCCAGGGCCGCCGCCGACGTCGCGTAGACCGCGACGATCGCCCGCTCCGATGAGGCCGTCGACGCCCTCAGCTCGTCGCTCAAGGCGTTCTCGCGGTGCGCGACCAGCGCTTCGACGGCGGTTCGAAGCTCGTCGCGCCGCGGCGAGACCTCGTTCTCAAAGCGCGCGAATGCGCCGGCGGGATCGGCGGATCGGCGACGCTCCGCCACCGCCGCGTCCAGCGCCGCGTCGTGCGCCCGGCTCGTCCGCCGCACCTCGGCGAGCGACGCCATGCCGGCTTCGTCGGAACGCCTCGCTTCCAAGCGCTTCATCGCCTCCTCGGCCCGCGCGCGGTCCGCGTGGTAGCGCTCGAGGCGGCGCTCCGAAGCGTCGATCAGGAATCCGCGCGCCGCGCCCGATCCGCTGCTCACCGCGGCGTCCAGCGCGTGCGCGTCGATGAGGTCGCGCGCATTCACCTCCGCGACGCGCCGCTTCGCGCGGACCACGTCCCGCAGCGACACGACGGCGATGACGGCGAGCAGCGCCGAGAAGGCGAATACCGTCGCCAATCCGAGGGCCAGCTTGCGGTCGAAGGGCCAGGCGCCGTTCACGTTCATGACGAGGTCTCAGGCGAGGGGGAACGCCGCCGCGGGAACGCCGACGGCGCGCAACGCCGCGGCCGCGTCGACGAGAAGGCGTCCGTCCGGAAGCGGAGTCGTGAATCGCGGGCCGTCGCCGCCGTCGGCGCGGAGAGCGCGCAGCCGCGACGTCTCGACGTCGAGACGCGACGTCGGCCCCTCGAAGGCGACCGCGACGCGGCCGTCGCCGACGACGGCGGCGAACCGTCGCGCGCCCGTCGGGAGCCCGAGGAGACTTCCGAGGCAGAAAACCGGGACCACGACGCCGCGCAGGTCGAAAAGCCCGATCAACTCGGGGCGCGCCCCCGGAAGCGAAGTCCCGGCGCCCAGAACGGCGACGTGCGCGACGACCTTCAGTTCGACGGCGAGGCGCGCCGGGCCGACCTGCGCCGCCAGCAGGCCCGTGCGCGGCGGAGGAGGAGGCGGCGGCGCCGAGGCGAAGTCGGCGTCGAAGGCCCGGCGAAGCGCTTCGACGTCGGTCGCGGCGTCCGCGTCGGTCATTCCTCCCCTCCGAGCGCGGACGCCTCGGACCGGCACAACGCGGCCAACGCCTCGCGGCCGAAAGCGCCCCCGAAGAGCGCGAGGCGTCGCGGCCGTTCGCAGGCGAGCAACGCTCCGGCGCGGCGAAGCTCCCGGCGCGCCGTCTCCCGGTCGCCTTCCCGACGCGCCGCGAGGCCGCGCCGCAGCGGCGGCAACGCGAAGGCCGCGTCGCCCTCGGCGGCCGCCGCGAGGTGGCGGCGCGCGTCGGCGTCGTCCCCCGCGGCTTCGCGGCACAGCGCGAGGACGTAATGCGCGGTCGTCGTCCGTCGTCCCGCGGCGAGCAGCGCGCGGCACGCGACTTCGGCTTCGGCGAAACGCCCGGCCTGAGCGAGCACCGCGGCGCGCAACGCCGCGTCGCCGGGATCGTTTTCGGCCGAGCCCAACGCCTCGGCGGCCTCGGCGAAACGCTCCGCGCGCAACAGGTTGATCACGAGCGCGCGCCGCGCGCGGGCGTTCCGGTGCGGACCCGCCGCGGCGGCGGGCGGCGCGGGCGCGGCCGATCCTGCGCCGGCCGCAGCGCACACCCGTCGGGTTGCGGCCGCGATCGCTTCGATCCACGCAGGCCCGGCGTCGACGGTCGCCGCCGCCTCCGACGCGCCCGCGCTCGATGCGGCGTCGGCGCGCCGTCGGTAGACGAACCCGTCGCCGCAGGGGACGGCCTCGAACGCCTCGGAAAGCCCTCGCAGCGTTTCCGCGTGCCCGAGAAACAGGACGCCTCCCGGCGCCAGCGCCCGCTCGAAGCGCGCCGTCGCAGCGCGCGCGATCTCCGGCGTCAGGTACATGAGCACGTTGCGGCAGAAGATCGCGTCGAAGGCGCCGTCGGGCCACGCCGCGGCGGTCTCGGCGGCGAGGTTGCGCTCTTCGAACTTCACCAGGGCGCGCAACTCCGGCCGCACCGTCCAGCCTCCGGCCTCCCGGCGGAACCAGCGCGCGCGGTCCGTCGCGGCGACGTCGCGGAGGGCCCACGCGCCGTACATGCCGGCGCGCGCGTGGGCGAGGCGCCGGGGCGAGACGTCGACCGCGCGGACGTCCACGCGTCGCGGCGCGGCGTCGCCGAACCGCGCCGCCGCGACGATCGCGACGGTGTAGGGCTCCTCCCCTCCCGCGCATCCTGCGCTCAGGACGTTCCAGCGCGGCTTCTCCGGTCGCTCGACCCACATGCGGTCGAGCCCGAGGAAATGGTCGCGGTAGCGGAAGAACGCGCTCTCAGGCACGACGAGGTCGTCGACCACGTCGCGCGCGAGGTCCGCGCCTGAAGGACCTTCGAGTCGCCGCAGATAGTCGTCCGGCCGCATTCCGCGCGCCTCCGCGCGCCGGAGAACGACGGTCGCGAGCGCGGCGTCGGAGTCCAGTTCGAGTCGAAGCCCGAAACGGACGTTCGCCGCCCGTCGCAGTCGCCCGGCGAGCGACCCGGCGGCGGAGGTCAATGCGCCCCTTCGGGCGCCGTCTTCCAGGACGGCGTCGCGTCGAAGAGAGCGCGGAGGCCCGGTGCGCGCCCGGCGAGCGCGCGACGCGCGGCGTCGCCGAACCGGTCCGACGACGGCGCGGCGTCGGCGACCGGCGAAGATGCGGCGACGCCGAGCACCTCCTCGACGGCGAGGGCCGCGGGCGGCGGCCCCTTCAGAGCGAGCCAGCGCCGCGGCGCGGAATTCGTCCCGAGCAAAGCGGCCAGGTCCCAGACGACGACCTCGACGCCGCGAAGGCGTGCGACTCCGACGGAGAATGCGTCGGCGTGAAGGCCCGGTACGCGCGGAAGCGGGCGGCACGTTTCGACGACGGAAGCGAGCGGCAGGGCGCACAGGATGTCGCCGACGCGGACGACCAGCGACGGCGCCGGACGGTCGGCGGCGGCGGCGGCTCCTTCGTCGCGGACGGCGGACGTCTCCACGCGGCGCATTGTCGAGGCGCGGCGCCCGTCCCGCAAGCCCGACGGCGCCGGCGCCGCGGACCGCGGGCTCCGCGCCTTATGCGCGCCGACCGGACGGGACTTCCGACCGATGTGTTTTTTCCGAAGCGGGCTTAACGGCGCAGGACGTCCGCGCGACGCGCGCCACCGATCGCGCGGCGGCTCTATGGAAGAGGCAGGTCAGGAGGCAGCGATGACCGGAGTCAACAAAGACGTCATTGCCGGGAAATGGAAGCAAGCCGTCGGCAAGGCGAAGCAGAAGTGGGGCAAGCTCACCGACGACGAGCTCGACCGGAGCGAAGGTCGCGCGGAGCAGTTGGCGGGGCTCGTCCAGGAGCGCTACGGAAAGGCCCGGGCGGAAGCTGAGAAGGAAGTCCGCACCTTCCTCAAGGAATGTGGTTGCGAATGAAGACGGCATCTCTGAACGCATCACGCAGGACCCGCTGGGAGCTGTTCGCAGGCGCCGCGGTGCTGCTGGCGTCGCTGTTCGCGGCGGCGTGCAACACCGTGGAAGGCGCCGGCGAAGACATCGAGTCGGTCGGCGAGGCGACGTCCGAAGCCTCGCGCGACGTCCGGCGGTAAGACGCCCGCACGGCGCGCGGTCGAAGTCGAAACTCCGGCGCGCGACGGCGGATCCAGGCGACGCGGGCCCGGAACCTCGCGAGGTTCCGGGCCCGTGCGCGTTTCCACGCGCTCCGTCGCCGTCGGCTGCGCGCGACGCGCGGCGCCGACGGGTCGGACCGCCGTCATTTTTGGCGCGCCTGCGGCTATGGATCGAGAACCGACGCAGCGCCTCGAACGCGGCGGCGGCCCGATATGGCGCGACCCATCTGGAAAGGACACATCTCGTTCGGGCTCGTCAACGTGCCCGTCGGCCTCTACGCGGCCGAAAAGCGCAGCGAGATCTCGTTCCGGATGCTCGACGGCCGCGACCGGTCCCGCGTCCGCTACGAGCGCGTCAACGAGACCACCGGCGAGCCGGTCCCGTGGGACCAGGTGGTCAAGGGGTACGAGTACGACGAGGGCAAGTACGTCCTCGTCGACGACGAGGAGATCAAGGATGCTCTGCCGGAGGCGACCCAGACCGTCCAGATCGAGGACTTCGTCGACGCCGCCGAAGTCGAACCGGTCTATTTCGAGAAGCCTTATTACCTCGTCCCCGACAGGAACGGCGACAAGGGCTACGCGCTGCTGCGCGAGACGCTGCGCAAGACGGGGAAGGTGGGCGTGGCGCGCGTAGTGCTCCGCACGAAGGAATACCTCGCGCTGCTGATGACGCACGGCGACCTGCTGGTGCTGGACGTCGTCCGCTTCCACGAGGAGCTGCGCGATCCCGCCGACTTCGAGGTCCCGCCGCGCGACCTGGAGAAGGTCAAGATCACGAAGAAGGAGGTCGACATGGCGGTGCGCCTCGTCGAGTCGATGACCTCCGAGTGGAAGCCCGAACGCTACAAGGACGAGTTCCGGGAGAAGCTCCTCGCCTACATCGAGGAGAAGGCGGAGGCGGGCGACGACGCGCCGCGGCCGAAGAAGGCCGCTCCGGAAAAGAAGGCGCGCGTCATCCAGTTCGTCGACCTGCTGCGCCAGAGCCTCGAGGAGCGCGAGGGCGGCGGCGACCGCGCGAGGGGCGCGTCGAAGAACGGCGCCGCCGCGACGAAGCGGTCCGGAGGCGCGCGGGCCCGCAAGGGGGCGTAAGTGGGTCTCAAGGAGTACCGCCGCAAGCGGCGGTTCGACGTCACGCCAGAGCCCTCCGACGACGCCCCGATCCCGAAGGGCAAGCGCGGCCTTTCGTACTGCGTCCAGCGTCACGACGCGACGCGCCTTCATTACGATTTCCGCCTCGAATGGGACGGAGTGCTCAAGAGCTGGGCGGTGCCGAAGGGCCCGAGCTTCGATCCCGACGAGAAGCGTCTCGCGGTGATGACCGAAGACCATCCGATCGCGTACGGAGGCTTCGAGGGCGAGATCCCCGCCGGGGAGTACGGCGGCGGCCCGGTCCTGCTCTGGGACCGCGGCACGTGGACGCCGGAGGGCGACGTCGATCGGATGCTCAAGAAGGGGCATCTCAAGTTCCGCCTGAACGGCGAGAAACTCGCGGGCGGCTGGCATCTGGTGCGCCTCCCCGAGAGTCGCGACCCGGGCAAGACCGACTGGTTGCTGTTCAAGTCGAAGGACGACGCGGCGCGCCCCGGTTCGGGCGACGCGATCCTCCAAGAGCGTCCCGAAAGCGTGCTCACGGGACGCAAGGCGAAGGCGAAGGCCGCGAAGATCTTCGCGGACCTGCCCGACGCGCCTCCGCGTCCCGGCCGCGAGAACGCACGCCTCAAGGCGCGCATCCGGGCCGCCGTCGAGCGCGGCCAGGGGCGTGCGGGCGTGCGACGGCGCGGCAAGACCGCCGACGCGTCGGAGGCGCCGCGGACGACGCCGGCCAGGTCG
>DASPNK010000204.1:0-14206 GCA_035626575.1 Planctomycetota bacterium
CGTTGTTCGCCTACGGCAGCTCGGCCGCGGGCGTCGTGCTCTTCGATCCGATCCTCGGCGCGACCACGGTCGTCGGCGGGTTGCCTGCGTCCACCGAGATTCATGATCTGGAGTTCGCGAACGGCGGCCGCGACCTCTTCGTCGCGACCCAAGTCGGCCTCTTCGTCGTCGACGTGACGTCGCCCGCGCCTGCGGGGAGCCTGTTCGCCGCCGCCGTCGCGAACTCGCTCGCGGTCGACCGCGTCACCGGTCGCCTTTACGCGCTGGGCGGCTACTCCGGGCTGTTGACGGTCAACGACGCCGCGGCGGGCGCGCCGGGGTTCGGGACGGTCGTCGGACTGACCGGGCATTTCGCCCACACGCTGGACCTCTCGACGGACGGCCGTCGACTCGCGCTGGCCCACGCCTTCGGGTCGATCCAGGTGCTGAACGCCGACGCGTCGTCGCCGGCGTACCTCCAGCCGATCGCCTCCGCGACGCCCGCCGTGATTCCGACGCCGGGCATCGGAAGCGCGCCGGTGGTCGTCTCCGGCGACGGCCGCGTCGTCTCCGTGCCGCTGAGAACCGGCCTCCCCGTCCCGAAGAGTCAACTCTGGCGCTACGACGTCGACCTCGGGCAATGGATCGATCACGACCCGGCGGGCGCGGGCGTTCAGCCCCTGTCCGCGGACGTCGCTCCGCTTCTCAGCACGACCTTCGGCTACCTGATCGCGCGGAACGGGGTGGAGGCGTACGCGCCGAACGCCTCGGGCGTGCAACGACTGACCTACGACCTCGCCGAGCCGACCTCCTTCGCGCTGCAGTCGACCGCGATGCCCGCCTCCGGCGCCGGCGGCGGCGTCTCACGTCGCTACCTGACCGCGTCTCCGTCGGGCCGGTACCTCACGACGCGCCTCGCGCCGCTTGCCGGGACGGGGCCGAACACTTTCCATGTGGTCGACGTGGCGACCGGCGCCGAAGTGCTTCTGGGGACTCTGGCGGGCGGCGGCGGCGCGTCCGCGCCCGGCGTCGGCGTGTGGCGCTGACGCGCTTCGGGCTTCGGTAGCCTCCGGCGCGGGCGGTCGGCGCCGTCCGGAGTCGGTCCGCGTCGGCGACCTCGGGCCGACGGAGTTTCACCTCGCGGCGGCCCGCCGGGAAGGCCCCGGCCCGCCCCCCGCCGGTCTGGTCGCGGGGGGCGCCGTCGGCTACCTTTTCGGGCTTTCACGGCGGCGTCCGAGGACGCGGCGGGAAGGCGTTTCCAACCTCGGAGCCCCCATGACGTCCGTCGTCGTCACCCATGCCGTCCGCACCCCCGTGGGGAAGTTCCTCGGCCAGTTCGGGGAGACGGCGGCGACGGACCTGGGCGTCGCGGCGTTGAAGGGCCTGCTCGCGCGCTCCGGCGTCGCGGCGGCGGACGTCGACCTGAGCGTCTGGGGGTGCGCCCGGCAGGCCGCGCTCGGACCGAACCCCGGGCGCCAGGTCGCGGTGAAGGGCGGCATCCCGGTCGAGAAACCGGCGTGGACGCTCAACATGGCCTGCGGCTCCGGCCTGTGGGCGCTGGTGCAGGCCGCCCAGAACATCCAGTCCGGCGAAGCCGACGTCGTCGTGGCGGGCGGGTTCGAGAACATGACCCGCGTCCCGTTCCTGCTGCCTCAGCTGCGCAAGGGCTACCGCCTCGGTCACGCGCCGGTCGTCGACGCGATGTACCAGGACGGCTTCCTTTGCCCGATGGCGGGGCAACTCATGGGCGAGACGGCGGAGACCCTCGCCCGCCGGTACGGCATCTCCCGCGAAGAGCAGGACGCCTACGGCGCCCTGAGCCAGAACCGGTTCGAAGCGGCGCGGCGGCGCGGCGCCTGGGCCGACGAGGTCGTCCCGGTGACCCTCGCGCAGAAGGGCGGCGCCGTCGAGACCACGACCGACGAGCACCCCCGCGACGGCGTCGTGCCCGCCGACCTGGCGAAGCTCGCCCCCGTCTTCTCGAAGGAGGGCACGGTCACGGCCGGCAACGCCTCCGGCATCGCCGACGGCGCGGCCGCGTTGCTCCTCATGAGCGAGGCGACGGCGCGGAAGCGCGGGCTGAAGCCGTTGGCGACCTTCGAGGGCCGCGCTGCGGCGGGCGTCGATCCGAAGGTCATGGGGCTCGGCCCCGTGCCGTCGACCGCGGCCCTGATGAAGCGCCTCGGCCGGAAGATCGACCAGTACGATCTCGTCGAGCTGAACGAAGCGTTCGCCGCGCAGGTCCTCGCCTGCGACCGCGAGATGAAGCTCGACCGCGCGCGCCTGAACGTCAACGGCGGCTCGATCGCGATCGGTCACCCCATCGGCTGCAGCGGCGCGCGCATCGTCGTCACCCTGCTCCACGAAATGAAGCGGCGGGGCGCCAAGCTCGGCCTCGCCACGTTGTGCATCAGCGGCGGTCAGGGCATCGCCGCCTCGTTCGCCGCGCCGCACTAGCGCGTCGCGCGCCGGTCCGTCCTCGTCGGAGCCCGCTTCCCATGTCGATCCGCCTCCTCGTCGTCTTCGTCGTCGCCCTGGGCGCCGTCGCCGCGCAGACGTCGCGACCCTCCGCGCCGTCGGGCGTCAAGGCGACGCTGTCGTCGCCGCGCGCCTCGGTGGCCGCGTTCGAAACGCTGCGCCTCACGCTCACGGTGAGCCTCGCCGACGACGCGCAGCCGCTCCTCGGCCTCCGCCGCTCCGATCTGGTGCGGGAGAAGTGCGTCGTGGCCGCGGGACCCGACCGCCGCGGCCGCTGGACCGTCTGCGAGACCGCCGCGGCGGACGGCGCGCTCGACCTGCTCCCCGGCGAATCGTTCGGCGTGTCGTTCGTCGTCCGTCTGCCGGACGGCTTCGGAGTCGGCGTCGACGCCCCCCTGATGCTTCAGTGGGTCGGCGCCGGCTCGCTCGCGGCGCTCCGCAGCAACGAGTTGACGACCGTCGTCCGCGACGCGCGGAATCCGGTGGCGACGCTCCACACCAGCGAAGGCGACGTCGTCGTCGAGCTGTGGCCGTCGCACGCGCCCAACCACGTGGCGAACTTCGTCTCGCTGGCGGAGAAGGGGTTCTACGACGGACGCCTGTGGCACCGCGTGGTCCCGAACTTCGTCGTCCAGACCGGGTGTCCGAAGGGCGACGGCACCGGCGACCCCGGCTACCGGCTGCCCGCCGAGTTCAACGACCAACCCTTCGTGAAAGGCGTGCTCGGCATGGCGCGCGGCGGCGAGCCGGACTCGGCGGGCTCGCAGTTCTTCATCTGCGTCGCCGACGCGCCGTCGCTCAACAAGCAGTACACGGCGTTCGGGCGCGTGCTCGAAGGCCAGGACGTCGCCGACCGGATCTCCAATCTCCCGCGGGACCCGGCGCGCGAGCGCCCGCTCACGGACGTGACCGTGCGCAAGGTCGTCGTGTCCAAGCCCGCCGATTACGTTCTCCCCGAAGTGAAGAAGGCCTGACATGAGCCCCCACGACCCCGAGCACGTCCACGGCGAGCACTGCGATCACGCGGCCTTCGAGAACCTCGAAGCGGTCTGCGACGGCGGCGTGCTCACGGTCCGCATCAAGCGGCCGTCGAAGATGAACGCGCTCTCGCGCGACACCCTGCTCGAGCTGCACGACGTGATCAGCGAGGCGCAGGAGGACGACGACGTCGGCGCCGTCGTGGTCACCGGGGCGGACACCGGGAAGAAGCCGTCGTTCGTCGCCGGCGCCGACATCGCCGAAATGGCGACGATGAACGTGCGCGAACTGCGCGAGCACGCCCGCCTCGGGCAGGAGGTGCTGCTCGGCCTCGAGCGCTCCACCAAGCCGACGATCGCCGCGATCAACGGCTTCGCGTTCGGCGGCGGCCTCGAGCTGGCGATGGCGTGCCACATCCGCTACGCGTCGAGGGACGCGACGATGGGGCAGCCGGAGATCAACCTCGCCCTCATTCCGGGATTCGCCGGGACGCAGCGCCTCGCGCGGCTCGTGGGACGCGGGCGCGCGCTCGAGCTGCTCCTCGCGGGCGATCCGATCGGCGCCGAGGAGGCCTATCGCATCGGCCTCGTCAACCGCGTCTTCGAGGCCGACGCGCTGATGCCGGCGGCGACAGAGCTGGCGAAGAAGCTGGCGTCGAAAGCGCCGCTGGCGCGCGCCGCCATCCTCGAGGCGACGGTGCGCGGCGGGTCGCTCGGGTTCGAGGACGCGCAGGCGGTCGAGGCCGACCTGTTCGGGATGATGGCGGCGACGGCGGACACGAAGGAAGGCCTCAAGGCGTTCCTCGAGAAGCGCAAGGCCGAGTGGAAGGGGCAGTGACATGAACCGCGAGATCGTCATCGTCGGCGGCAAGCGCACCGCCATGGCCGAATACTGCGGCACACCCGGATTCGGCCTGTTCAAGGACGTCTCGGCGACGGAGCTGGGGGGCCACGCCGTGCGCGCGGCGCTCGCCGACGCCGGCGTGAAGCCGGATCAGGTCGAACACGTCGTGATGGGCAACGCCATGCAGACGGCCGTGGACGCGCACTACGGCGCGCGCCACGCCGCGCTCAAGGCGGGCATCCCGGTCGAGACCCCGGCGCTCACCGTCAACCGCATCTGCGGGTCGGGCATTCAGAGCGTCGTGAACGCGGCGCACCTGCTGCTCAACGACGAAGCGTCGACGGTCGTCGCCGGCGGCATGGAGAACATGTCGCAGGCGCCGTTCTGCGTCTACGGCAACGAGGTCCGCCAGGGCATCCGCTTCGGCGTGCAGCCGAAGATGACCGACTACCTGTTCCAGGGGCTGCACGACACGTTCTGCAACTCCTTCATGGCGCAGACGGCGGAGCTGGCGGCGAAGGAGCACGGAGTCACGCGCGCCGAGGCCGACGAGTACGCGCTGCGCTCCCACCAGCTCGGCGCGAAGGCGGTCGCCGCAGGGCGCTTCGAGCGGGAGATCGCGCCGGTCAAGGTGAAGCAGGGCCGCGCGGAGATCGAGGTCAGGCGCGACGACCACATCAAGCCCGAAACGACGCTCGAGGCGCTGGCGAAGCTGAAGCCGGCCTTCGGCGAAGGCGGCATCGTCACGGCGGGCAACGCGTCGGGGATCGTCGACGGCGCGGCGGCGCTCGTGCTGACGACGGGCTCCAAGGCGACGGCGCTCGGGCTCAAGGCGCGGGCGCGCGTCGTCGCGTGGCACGTCGTGGGCGTGCGGCCGGAGGTGATGGCCATCGGTCCGGTGCCCGCGATCCAGGGGTTGCTGAAGAAGGTCGGACTCGGCGTGAACGACGTCGACCTCTTCGAAATCAACGAGGCGTTCGCGCCGCAGGTGGTCGCCTGCGAGAAGGCGCTGAAACTCGATCGCTCGCGGCTCAACGTCAACGGCGGCGCGGTCGCCCTCGGGCATCCGCTCGGCGCGTCGGGGACGCGGCTTCTGCTCACCCTCGCCCACGAGCTCGAGCTCCGAAACCTGCGCCGCGGCGTCGCGTCGGCCTGCATCGGCGGCGGACAGGGCATCGCGATGCTGATCGAGCGCGTCTGAGGGCCCGCGCCGCGGGTTCCGGCCCGCGGCGTTCCGGCGCGATAGCTTTCTCCGTTCCTCCTTCCGCGGCCGGTCGCCGCGGGCGACCCGTCGGTCCCCCATGCAGTCGAAATCCTTCGCCCTCACCCCCGGCAAGCGCGTCCTCTTCCTCACCAAGGACCCGGAGCTCATCCGCCGCCAGCTGCGCGGCGAGCTGAACCTCCGCATGGAGGACCTGAAAGTCGAGGATCTGCTCGACGACATCAACACCGACGCCATGACGCCGGGATGGGTGTGCTTCAGCCACCTCCCCGCCGACATCGCGCGCAACGCCTACGCCGGGCTCGTCGTCGACGGGAAGCGGCTGTTCGCCGAGCGCGCGCTCATGGACGGAAACTTCGAGGCGATCGTCTCGGGGTACCGCAAGGGGACCGGTTCGTCGCGCGAGACCGCGGTGCAGGCGGAGAAGTGGTCGGGCATCCGCATCGCGATCGCCGCGTCGTTCGCGCCCATCCACGCGCGGAACAACATCAACCAGGGCGTCCTGATGGGCGACCACGCGATGTTGAAGCGGCTGCAGCGCGGCGAGAGCCTCGCGCTCGACGAGCTGACCTCGGGCTACGACCCGATCACGAGGCTCATCGTGGAGTACGGCGGTCTCTTCCGCTTCTACGCGGCGCTCCAGCGCGGCGAAGTGACGTTGCCGCCCCGCGACACGGCGAAACGGCCGATGACGATGGGGGAGAAGATCCTCGCGTCGAAGCTGCTGCCCGGGCAGGGCGCGCCCTACGTCAAGCCGGGCGACGCCGTCATGGCGCGCGTCGACGCCGGCTACTCCCACGAGTACACGACGGCGCAGGTCCACGCGTTCCTCGAGGAGGAGTACGGCGCGGATTATCGCATCGCGTCCGACCCGTCGAAGTTCGCGGTCTTCGAAGACCACCTGATCTACGCCGACGGCGTGGAGGCGATGAAGCCGTTCGTGCTGCAGATCGAGACGCTGCGGCGCCTGCAGCGCGAGTTCCAGAAGCACACCGGCGTGCGCGACTACTCGGCCGAAGGCGGCCGCTCGCCCGGCATCTGCCACCAGGTCGCGCGCGAGCAGTTCCTGCTCCCCGGCGACTTCGTGCAGGCGACCGACAGCCACACCTGCATGGGCGGCGGATCGAACGCGCTGGCCTACGGCGTCGGCGCCACCGAATACGCCGCGCTCATCAAGGCCGGCTTCACCTGCGCGACGGTCGCCGAGTCGATCCGCTTCGAGCTGAAGGGCGCGCTGCGCCCCGGCGTGACGGCGAAAGACGTCATGCTCTACATCCTGCTGCACCACGCGCGGCCGCAGCACACGCTCGACCGCGTGATGGAGTTCGGCGGGCCGGGACTCAAGGCGCTCTCGATGGACGAGCGCGCCACGCTGGCGAACATGGCCACGGAGTGCACGGCGAAGGCCGGCGTGTGCGAGGCCGACGACGTCGCGGCGCGGTGGATCGCGGCGAGGCGGCCCGACCTGACCGAGGCGGAGATCCGCGCGCGGTTCGTCCATCCCGACAAAGACGCCGTGTACGACGGCGGCGTGCACGAGATCGACCTTTCGGCGATCGAGCCGATGGTGGCGACGCCCGGCGACCCCGATCGCGGCGTGCCGTCCGATCCGACGAACGGCGCGCTGGTGCGCGAGATCGGCGACGTGCCGATCGATATCGCCTACGCCGGCTCGTGCACCGCGGGCAAAGAGGCGGACTTCGACATGTACGCCGAGGTGCTGCGCGAAGCGGCCGAGGCGGGGCGTCGGGTCGCGCCCGGCGTGGCCTTCTACATCCAGTACGGGTCGAAGGACGTCGAGGCGTACTCCGCGGCGAAGGGCTACCCGGAGATCTTCGAGCGCGTGGGCGCGCAGGTGATCGGCGCCGGCTGCGGCGCCTGCATCGGATGCGGGCCGGGCGTCTCCACGAACAAGGGGCAGACGACGGTGTCCGCGATCAACCGGAACTTCCGCGGGCGCTCCGGCCCCGGGAAGCTCTGGCTCGCGTCGCCGTTGACGGTGGCCGCGTCGGCGGTCGTCGGCCGCATCGCCGCCTATCGCAAGGGCATGTTCCGCACGCCGGTCGGCGCCGGTCGCTGACCGGCGCGTCGCGCGGCCGCACGGCGCCGGTCGCAGATCGACGATGCGGGCGCGTCCTCGGGCTGCGCCCTCGGCACGGCGCTCCCCGGTCCTGGCGCCGCCGTGAACAAACGCAGGTCGGATTCAACGACCAGGGACCGCAGCGGCACGCGCCCGAAGCGAAGCGAGGGACGGCCCTGCTTCGTCGGTTTTCCGGCCGTGACCGAGCCTGGGCGCCGCCGGTCGAACTTGCGGCGCACGGTGCGGCTCCGTACAGAAGGGCGCCGATGAACTCTCCGCACCCCTCTCACGGCGCTCGCGCCGTCCCGCTGATCGATCTCGCCGTCCCCGCCGATCTCCGCACCGCGACGTTCGCGCTCGGGTGATTCTGGGGTCCCGACTCCCGGTTCGGGGGTCTGCAAGGCGTGTGGCGGACGCGTGTCGGGTACGCCGGCGGCACGTCGCCCGCGCCGACCTACCGCCGCATCGGCGACCACATGGAGGCGCTCCAGGTCGATTTCGACCCGAAGCAGATCTCCTACGACGAACTGCTGGACGTCTTCTGGAAGTCGCACCACCCGGTGCGCCCGGCGTACAAACGTCAATACGCGTCGGCGATCTTCACGCACGACGCGGAGCAGCACGCGTCGGCCCTCGCGTCCGTCGCGGGCGCTTCGGACCGCTACGGCGCGCCTCCGGCGACGGAGATCGCGCCCTTCGCCGGCTTCACGCTCGCCGAGGACTACCACCAGAAGTACCGCCTGCGCTCGGCGCCGTTTCTAGACGCGGTCTTCCGCGCGATCTACCCGCAGCTGGGCGATTACGTGAGCTCGTCGGCGACGATGCGCGTCAACGCCTGGCTCGACGGCGAAGGCGCTCCGGTCGACGCGGAGCTCGACGTTCTCGGGCTCGACGCCGCCGGGCGCCGGCTGCTGGAGACGGCGCTCGGGCGTTGAACGCGGCGCGGCGCGGTCGCGCCGACGCGGCTCTTGCCGCGGGACCGGGTAAAACTCCGGCATGAATCCGTCGACCGTGCTCCGGGCCCTGCTTCCTCCCGAGGTCGTCGCGAGGTTCGAAGCCCGGTGCGCCGTCGACCCGGCCTGCCACGTCGCGCGGTTCGTGCTCGGCGATCGCGTGCTCGAGTGGTGGGCGTCGATCGCGCCGCTCGTCGACGCGGAGTCCGCCGCGCTCCTGCCCCCGCTGCCGCCGGAGCCGCTGCGCCGCGTGGTCTCCGACTTCCAGGCGCCGCTCTTCCTGTGGACGGGGGTCGCCGACGCCGAGAACTTCCTCGGGGTTCTGCACCGCCATTCGAGCAAGGGGTTCGGCCGCGAGGCGGTGCGCGTGCTGGATTTCGGCGGAGGATGCGGCCGCGTGTCGCGTCATCTGGCCCATGTGCCCGGCTTCGCGGTGACGCTGGCGGATGCGAACCGGGCGCACGTCCGATGGTGTCGACAGGAGCTTGCGACGGTGCGCGCGCTGGACGTCGAGTTCCAACCGCCGCTCGACGTTCCCGACGACGCCTTCGACGCGACGCTCGCGATTTCGGTGTTCACGCACCTCGGCGATGCGACGTTCGATCGCTGGCTGAAGGAGCTTCGTCGGGTGACCGCGCCCGGCGGACTCATGGCCGCGACCGTCCATGGTGCGACGGCCGTCGGGAGCATTTCCCGCGATCCCACGCTCCAGCATTACTTCCGTATGCCGGGGGAGCGCGCCCAAGCTCTCCTGCGGGAGCTGGACGCCGTCGGATTCCGGTTCGCGCCGTACGATCAGGATCAGCTGGAGGCGGCGGCGGTCGGCGCCGAGTACGGCTCGACCTTCGTCTCGAAGGCCGAAGCGGCGCGCCGCGCCGCGCTCGCGGGGTGGACGGTCCTCGAGCATCGCGAGGGCGGGCTCCGCGGGTGGCAGGATCTCCTCGTCCTGCGGCGCGACGGGTGACGCGGAGGCGACCATGAAGACGCTGCGGCGAGCGGACGAGCGCGGAGGCGGGGACCACGGGTGGCTGAAGACGCGCCACACGTTTTCGTTCGCCGACTACCACGACCCGGCGCACATGGGCTTCGCGAACCTGCGCGTGATCAACGAAGACGTCGTCGCGCCCGGGCAGGGCTTCGGCTTCCATCCGCACCGGGACATGGAAATCGTCACGTACCCTCTCGCGGGCTCGCTGAAGCACCGCGACAGCCTCGGCAACGAAGGCGTGCTCCGGCGCGGGGACGTCCAGCGCATGAGCGCGGGGACGGGCATCGTCCACAGCGAGACCAACGCCTCCGATCGGGAGCCGCTGCACCTCCTGCAGATCTGGATCCTTCCGACGCACCGCGGCACGCCGCCGTCGTACGAAGATCGCACCTTCGACCCCGCCGCGCGTCGCAACGTCTGGAAGCCGCTGGTCTCGCGAGGAGGAGGCGACGGCGCGCTGACGATCGGCGCCGACGTCCGCCTCGACGCCGTGCTGCTCGACGCGGGGGCGAGCGTGGCGACGCCGCTCAACCGGACGCGGCCGTATTGGCTGCACGTCGCCGCGGGGAGCGTGACGGTCGACGGCGATCCGCTGTCCGCCGGCGACGCGGTGGGGATCCGCGATCTCGACGGGCTGTCGATCGTCGCGGCGGCAGAGGCCGACCTGCTGCTCTTCGCCCTCCGCGATCCCTGAAGCGCCGCGGCGCGGCGCCGTCGCCTACGACGCGTCCGCCGGCGGCTCGACCTTCAGCGCCGGACCGGTGCGCCGCCCGCGGAGCGACGGCTTGGGGCGCGGCCGGCGCGGGCGCTCGACCACCTTCTGGTGCGTGGCGAGCTGTCGCTGGACGCGCTGCATCAGCACCGTCTGCGGGTCGCGATCGTCGACCCACTTTTCCTTCGGCAGCGGGACGTAGGCGCCCTCGGGCGTGAGCCTCCGGACCTTCGGCCGGTCCTCGAGGTAGGCGGCGAGGATCTCGTCGCGCACCGTCTGGCGCAGCCCGGGATCGTCGATCGGCGTGAGCACCTCGACGCGACCGCGCAGGTTGCGCGGCATCAGGTCGGCGCTGCCGATGAAGACCTTGTTCTCGCCGGCGGCGTGGAAAAGGTAGATGCGGCTGTGCTCGAGGAACCGTCCGACCACGCTGCGGACGCGGATGTTCTCCGACAGCCCGGGAACTCCGGCGCGGAGGCAGCAGATGCCGCGCACGACGAGGTCGATCTGCACGCCCGCCCGCGACGCGTCGTACAGCGCCTGGATGATGTCGCGGTCCACCAGCGCGTTGCACTTGGCGACGATCTTCGCCGGCCGGCCGGCCTTCGCTTCGCGCGCCTCCTGCTCGATGAGGTAGAGAAGCGTCGGCAGCATCGTCTCCGGCGCGAGAAGGAGCTTCTTCATCATCGGCCGCGAGGCGTGGGACGTGAGGAGGTGGAAGGCGCGCTCCACGTCCTGCGTGACGTCCTGGCGGGCGGTGAAGAGGCTGAGGTCGGTGTAGATCTTCGCCGTCGCCGGGTTGTAATTCCCGGTGCCGATGTGGACGAACCGCTTGAGGCGTTCGCCCTCTTCGCGCACCAGCAGGCACAGCTTGCAGTGGGTCTTCAGGCCGACGATGCCGTAGACGACCTGCACGCCCGCGTCCTCGAGCACGCGGGCCCATTGGATATTGGTCGCTTCGTCGAACCGCGCCTTCAGTTCCACCACCGCCGTCACCTGCTTGCCCGCGCGGGCCGCGGCGAGCAGCGCCGCGATCACGGGGGAGTCGGTCCCCGCGCGGTACAGCGTCAGCTTGATGGCCAGCACCTTCGGATCGGTCGCCGCCGCCTGAACGAACGCGACGATCGGGTTGAACGAGTCGAACGGGTGGTGCAGCAGAAGGTCGTGGTTCCGCAGGCGGTCGAAGAACGCGCCGCCGTCGCCGACCCACGCCGGCTCCGCGGGCAGGAACGGCGGGTACTTGAGGTCGGGCCGCGCGACGAGCGCGTACGCCGTCATGAGGCGGTTGAGGTTGACCGGCCCGTCGACGCGGAACACCTGCTCCTCGGGGAGGTCCAGCGCCTGCGCGAGCATCGCCTCGAGGTCCTTCGGCGCGTCGACGCCCAGCTCGAGGCGCACCGCGTCGCCTTTGCGCCGGTCGCGCAGTTCTTCGGAGATGGCTTCGAGAAGGTTCTGCGCCTCCTCCTCGTTGACGTAGAGGTTGGAGTTACGCGTGACGCGGAACTCGGTGGTGCACAGCGTCTCGTGCCCGTCGAAGACGCGGTCGAAGCAGCGACGCACCAGTTCGCCGACGAAGACGAACACGTTCGGCCCGGCGCCGCGGACCGGCACCAGCCGGGGCAAGACGCGCGGAATGGTGACGACGGCGAGCCGTGCGCCGGCGGCGCCCGGCTTCCGGATCAGCCCCGCGATGCAGAGGACCTTGTTCTCGATGCGCGGGAACGGCACCGCCGGATCGATGGTGAGCGGCGTGAGCACCGGAAGCAGGCGCTCTTCGAGGTACGAACGCAGCTCTTCGTGGTGGTCGCGCCAGAGCTCCTCGGTTTCGCCGATCACGACCCCGGCCTGCGCCAGCGCGGGGTTGAGCTCGTCGTTCCAGCACTTGGACTGCTCGGCCACGAACTCCCGCGCTCTCGCGAGGCATCGGGCGAGCTGCTGGGACGCCGTCAAGCCGTCGTCGCCCGCCGCGTCGACGCCGTCGGCGACGGCCTGCACGAGGCCCGCGATGCGGACCTCGAAGAACTCGTCGAGGTTGCCCGCGGTGATCGCGAGGAATTTCAGGCGCTCGAGGAGAGGGTTGCCGGGATCACGGGCCTCTTCGAGCACCCGCGCGTTGAAATCGATCCACGACAGCTCGCGGTTGGTGAACGCGTCGGACGGATAACGCAGCTCGCGCGGATCGTTCAGGGCCATCGGACCGCCCTCCTCGAGCGGTGCGCCGCGATCGGGCCTTGCGGCGTCGCGAACGTCAGCCGGCGTGCAGTATGCGCCGGGCGCGGACGACGATCGCGTGCAGGTCGTCCTGGCTCAAGTGACGCTCCGCCTCGTCGAGCGGGACCCACTTGCGCGCGCGAAAGGACCGTTCTTCCCATCCGACGCGCGCTTCGAAACGGAACAGGAAGTAGGTGATGATCTGCGCCGGTCTGCGGACGACGCCGAGCTTGCCGACCACTTCGCCTCGGACGCCGCTCTCCTCCTCGATCTCGCGGACGGCGGTCGTTTCGATCGACTCCCCGAGCTCCGCCGTGCCCTTCGGGAAGATCCAGCGGTCGGGCTGAGATCGGGAAGTGACGAGCAGGACTTCGTGAACGACGCAGCCTGCCCGGGTCGTTTCGCGGACGACGACTCCGCCCGCCTTGCGGTGCGAACGGGTGCCCGGAACGGGTCGAGCGGCGGTGGATTGCGGCATCGGGGAGCGGGGCCTCAAAGCCCGGGACGTCCGCAGTGTAGTCCGACGCCGTGAAGCGCGCATCAAGGCCGTGCGCGCGGACGAAGAACACGGTCGACCGCCGACGTCTCCGCCGGTGGGCGAAACCGATCGTCGCGCGCACCTCCCGACGCCCATAGAAACCGGACCGCGCGGGCTACGCGGCCGTCGGGCGCGCCGCGGAGCGAGGATCCACGCGGTCCATGCGTCGGATCCGCGCGAGAGCCCGGAGGCGCGCCCGGCGTGGACCGCGGTGCGCCGCCCCGAGCGAAGCGAGGACGCGCCCGCATCGTCGGTCGGCGCCGCGCGCGGGAATCGCGGCCGGCGGCGGTCGCCGCCTCGGCGACGCACACCGCCGCTCGACGATGCGGGGCCGTCGCGTCGCTGCGCGCCGCGCGCGGGCCTCCGCGGTCCATCCGCGGCGCTTCCGCGGTCCGTCCATCGGTCCGAAGTGACGCCGCTTACTTCGGCGTGTTGTACTGGGCGAACGCCGTCAGGAAGCGCGACTCGGACCAGGTCGAGGCGTAGCCGGAGAGGTCGACCGCGAGGCGACCGTAATCCGAGCAGTCCCAGTACGCGAGGAGGTCCCCGTAGCCGCCTTCGCCGACCGCGACCTTCGGCGGAAGGAAGACGATCGCCTTCGGCTTGCCGTCTTCGTCGGGGAACGTCGGCGTCTTGCCGCCGCCATAGCCGAGATCCGCGAGGGACGCGGGCCACTTCTTGTGCTGCTGCGCGAACTCGTTCGTCTTGCGCGCGATCTCGGCCAGCGCGTCGCGGACTTTCGCGGTCTCGTCGCGCGCGTCTTCGCCGATGGCGGCCGCGCCGATCATCATCCCGATGAACTGCCCCGGCGCGCGGTTGTAGGTGATCGTGACGCGGTCGTCTTCGACCGTAGTCGCGGCGCCGATCGACCCGAGGTCTTTGAGCAGGCCGAAGGCGGCGCCGAACTCCGAGCCGTCGGCGAACATCGACTTCAGCGTGAACGCCGTGTATGTCTGAGCCTGCTGGGGCAGCCGCTGAAACGCGGGCGTTCCACCGAGCGTCGGCGCCTGGCCGAGGAGCGACGCGCGGGTGCGCCGCACCGCCTCTTCGCCGCCGATGACGAGGAGCTTTCCGTCGTAGGTGAGGACGAACGGATCGCTGCGGCGGAGGCGTTCCGTGCGCGGGCGGGCGCGACGCGTCGTCGTCGCCGACGGGCGCGTGTCCGAGCCGGCCGAGATCCGCACCTCGACCACCTGCTCTTCGTCGTCGTCGCCGCCTCCGGCC
>DASPNK010000205.1:0-3440 GCA_035626575.1 Planctomycetota bacterium
CCTGCTCGCCGACGCCGCGGGGTCGCTTGAAGAAGCAGGCCAGCTGGCGCATCGGACCGCTCTCGCGCCGCGCGAGAGCGACGGCGGCGAGGCGCGCCATGTCGAGCACCAGCGGCGCCGCCAGCACGGCGTCGCAGCCGTGCCAGGTGAACGTCAGCGCCATGCGGTGGTCGAGGAACCCGGCGAAGTGCACGAAGTCCCAGGCCGTCTTGCGGTCGCCGAGGCTCGGGACGTAGTCGATGCCGACGTGCGTGTGCAGCGGGTACCCGAGGATGCCGGAGAGGACGGAGTCCTTGCTCGCCACCTTCGAGAGCTTGTTGCGGCGGTCGGCGAGGACCTGACCGTCGCGGTCGCCGAGGATGTTGTAGCCCTGCCAGCTCAGCACCCGCAGGTTGCGGTACTTGAACATCGGCGCGAGCGCCGACTTCACGAGGGTCTCGCCCGTCTTGCCGTCGTCGCCCATCCACGGGACGCCGCGCGCCTCCGCCAGCTCGCGCACCGCGGGGATCAGCGCGCCGTCGCTGGGCGTGAAGTTGACGAACGCGGCGCCGAGGTCGACCGCCGCGTACGCGTAGAGCGTGCTCGCGCGGACGGCGGCGCGGCGGTCGGCGTCGAGCGCGCACTCGAACGCGGCGAGGCTCGCATGCTCGGGTCGCGCCGCGAGCGGCGGTTCGGTCGACGCGAGGTTGACGACGATCAGCCGGTCGACGCGACGCTCCTTCTTGAACGCGATCAGGTCGTCCTGGAGTGCGCGGACGACGGCGCGGAGCGGCTTGCGGTCGCCGGCGCGGCCCGCGACCTTCGCGATCGCGCCGCCGCAGTTGAGGGTCGTGCCCGGGCGGATGCGCCGGTCCAACTCGGCGAGGGCGGGCCTGATCTCCTGCAGCTTGTCGTAGGGGATCGAGCCGTTGTCGCGGTAGATCTCCAGCGCGGCGTCGTAGAGCGTCGTACGCCGCGGATCGTGCCCGCCGAATTCGAGCGCGTCGAGGGGCGGAAGCGGAGCGCCGTCGAAAAGCGGCGTCTCGGTGACCAGACCGCTCGGGCTCGCGAGGCCGCGTCGGATCAGCTCGACGCCGCAGAGAAGCGTCGTCGCGAGGCCGCCCCGGGCACCGACGAGCCAGACGCCGACGCGGTCGCGGTGGGATGTCGCCATGGGGGAAGAGCGGAGAACGGAGCGGGCGGTCGGAAGGTTCAGCCCGACGATAGGCGACGGCGCGCCCCCCTCCAAACGGCCGGCGGTCAGGGCGCGTCGAGCCAGTCGAGCGCGCTCGCGGCCACGGGCATCCGCCTCCCCTGCCCGAACGCCTTGCGCGTGACCCGGAGGCCGGGCGGCGCCTGCTTCCGCTTGAATTCGCTCCTCGCGACGAGGCGGAAGACGCGCCGGACGGTCGCTTCGTCGAAACCGCGCGCGACGACGTCGCGGACTCCGAGGTCCTCTTCGAGATGCAGACGGAGGATCGCGTCGAGGAGGTCGTAGGGCGGCAGCGAGTCCTGATCGGTCTGGTTCGGCCGCAGCTCGGCCGACGGCGCCTTGGTCAACGTGCGCGGCGGGACGAGGCCGCGCGTCTCGGCCGCGCGTCGCGCGAGGCGGTAGACCTCGGTCTTGGAGACGTCGGAGATCGGCGCCAGTCCTCCGCAGAGGTCGCCGTAGAGCGTGCAGTAGCCGACCGCCAGCTCGGACTTGTTGCCCGTGGCGAGCAGCAGGCTCCCGGTGCGGTTCGCGACCGCCATCAGCAGGAGCCCGCGCGCGCGCGACTGAAGGTTCTCCTCGGCGAGGCCGAACGGGGCCGATCCGAGGGCGCCGTCGAGCGCGGCGGCGCCGGCGGTCCAGATCGCTTCGATCGGCGCCTCGACGCAGCGCACGCCGAGGCGGCGCGCGAGGTCGAAGGCGTCCTCGCGGCTGTGGTCGCTGGAGAAGCGGCTCGGAAGGACGAATCCGCTCACGTTCTCCGCACCGAGCGCGTCGACGGCGAGCACGGCGACGAGCGCGGAGTCCACGCCGCCTGAAAGCCCGAGGTGCGCCTTGGAGAAGCCCGCCTTGCGGGCGAAGTCGCGAAGGCCGAGCACCAACGCCGCATGCAGTTCGCCGACGTCGTCGTCGGCGGGCAGCGTCGGCGGCTCCGTCGCCGCGGGTTCGTCGAGGTCGACGACGACGACGTCCTCGTCGAACGCCGCGGCGCGGGCCAGCACGCGGCCGGACGCGTCGCACGCGAAGGACCGCCCGTCGAAGACGACGTCGTCGTTGCCGCCGACGACGTTCACCAGCGCCATCGGCCGGCCGCGCCGGCGCGCCGCGTCGCACGCGACCGACTCGCGCCGCCGCGGCTTTCCGCGGTGGTACGGGGACGCCGAGAGGTTGAGCAGCACGTCGGCGCCGAGAGCGACGAGCCGCCCGGTCGGATCGACGGCGTACCCCGGCGCCTCGTGGTCCACCGGATCCGTCCAGAGGTCTTCGCAGACCATCACGCCGAGCTTCCGGTCGCGAAACGCGATCGGCGCCGCGGCGGGCGCCGGCTCGAAGTAGCGCGCCTCGTCGAAGACGTCGTAAGTGGGCAGCAGGGTCTTCGCAGTGCGCCCGAGCACGCGCCCTTCGGCGACCACCGCGGCCTCGTTCCAGAACGGACGTCCGGGCCCTTCGCGCCGCCGCACGGCGCCGATCGCCAGCGCCATGGCGCGGCTCGTCGAAGCGAGATCCTGAACGGCCGCTTCGCTGGCCTCCGCGAGCCTGCGGCGGAACAGAAGGTCACGCGGCAGGTAGCCGACGAGGCACAGCTCCGGAAACAGAGCCAGATCGGCGCCCAGCGCCTCGGCTCCCGCCGCGGCCGCCCGGACGCGTCGCACGTTGTCCGGCAGGTCGCCCGGCACGGTGTCGATCTGGCAAAGTGCGACGCGGAAGGCCATGGCGAAGGGTGAACCGCCGCCGCTCGGGCGTCAACCGCGGCGCGGCGAGGGCCTTGCAGGCGACTGCGGGCGGCGCCGGCGTGGCGACGAACGTCCGGGCGCACACGCCGGGCTTCGGGTCACCCGTCCGGAACGGCGTTTCGGGCCGGTGACGGAAACGCTGCGCGCCGCGCCGGAACGGGTCGATCGGGCGAACGCCGAGGGACCGCACCCTCCCGCCCCTCCGCCGCGGCGACGCCGGAAAACCTCGCGGAAACCGCGAGACGTCCGTAAGTTGGCGGGCGACCCCCGGGCGGGCGATCCCGCCCGATGCCGTCCCCGCGCCCCGCGGCGCGACGGTTGCTCGCAATGGGACGGCGACCGTAGGCGGCCCGCCTGCGCGCCACCCGGGCTCGGACACAGGAGAGCTTGCAGTGAAACGAATTTCGTTCGCGTGCGTGACCTTCGCGCTCCTCGGCTTCCTGGCCGAAGGCGCCCTGGGTCACGGCGGCACGTACACCGGGCCCGCCGGCGGCGGCACTCCCGGGTACGGCGGCGGC
>DASPNK010000206.1:0-8742 GCA_035626575.1 Planctomycetota bacterium
CCGAAGAAGTGACGGCTGCGAAACGACGCTTCGCGGGCGCCTGCGGGAGCGAAAGCGCACAGGCCGAACGTGCGGCGTCCGTGGTTTTAGCCCGAGCGTTTTTCCGTCGAGGACGGACCCGGCGTGCGATTTCGCGAGGAGTTTGCGTGATCGCGACGTCGAGGCGGAGCGGAGGTCGAGGATGAGCGCGGAACACCTGTCGTCGAACACCATCGCCGAAAAGGTGCTTCTTTTCGTGCGCACCGACGACGGGGTTTCGGCGACGGGCGGAGTCTCGGTCCTCTGCGCCGAGCACGTCGAGGCGCGTTTCGACCGCGCGACGACGCCGCTTCTGCCGCTCGGAACGCAGGCGCTGATCACCTTCGCCGGCGGCGGCCTCAACCGCCGCTTCGGAACGCGGGCTTTCCTCGAGTCGCGCGAAGAGCACGCGGCCGACCGCACGTACGCCTTCGCGCCCCTCGACCGAGATCATTACGTCACGCGGTTCGTCGAGCCGTTCCATCGCGGCGTGCTGCGACGCGCGGCGCTGCGGGTGAAGCCCGACGCGGCGTGGGCGGCGGCGGTGGAGATCCGAGTCGGCGACGGCGAGCCCTTCGTGAAGGGCGAACTGGTCGATCTCTCGGTGGGCGGCGCGTCGGTCCGCATGCCGAAAGCCGCGGCGGCGCCGTTCGCCATTGCGGATCGCGTGAACGTCCGCATCGTGTTTCCCGACGGCCGCGCGCCTCTGACCGCGCAGGCCGAGGTCCGGCGGGCCCGCCTCAAGTACGAGCACGTGACCCTCGGGCTGAAGTTCGACTTCCCGTCGCCGGCGGCGGCGAGCGTCGCCGACCGAGCCGTCACCGCCTACATCATGGAAATGCAGCGGCGGCAGCTCGAAGGCCGCGTAGGCCGCGGCTGGCGTCCGCCGACGATGTAGGGCCCCGCTTCGTCGATTCCTCGCAGCGTCCGGCGACCCGGCCGCCCGCGACCCCGCTCATGGCGCCGTCGTCGCGGCCTCGGAATCGCCTGCGGACGGGGTCGCCGCGGCAACCTCGCCGGCGAACGACAGCAGCCACCACGAGCCGAAGATCCACCAGCCCGACGGAAGGTCGCCTCGCCGAAGGATCGCGGCGGTCAGGGCGGCGACAAGCAGGAAGACCGCGGCGGCCAAGGCGGCGACGGAGAGTCCCTTGGCGATCCGGGGTGCGGGCCGCAACGCGGCGAGGCCGCGCGCCGCAAGCCGCGGCGGACCTCGCATCAAGAGTCGCGCGACGGATCGGACCGCTTGGAAGAGAACGCTCGGGATCGCGAACGCGAGGTCCCATCCGTGACGGCGCAGTCCGTCGCGCCAGGTCGAGGCCAGGGCCGTCGTCGCGCCGTCGCCGCGCGTAGCGTCGAGTCGGTCGGCGATGGCGGCCGTCATCCAGAGAAGAACGGCGGGGACGAGCCACCACGCCGACGCTTCGAGGCCGAGAGGTTCGCGAAGCAGCACCGCGAAGACGGCGACGCCGCCGAGAAAGGCCGCGGCCTGAACGCTGCGACGGAATAGGGCCGGACGCCTCGCCAAAGCGAACGCCCATAAGGCGCCCCCGACGAGGGGCGGCCCGAAGATCGCCGCGACGGGCAGGCCCAAGAGTAGGTCGCCCCTCGACCGGGCGCCGCGACCGGAGGTCGCTTCGGGCGTCGTGTCGCCGTTCATCGTCGGAAGCGGGGCGGGCCGGCTTCAGGCCGTCGCCGGCGCGTCGGTCGACGCGCCCGCGGGTCGCCGTAACGGCTGGGCGACCCTGCCCGCGAAAAGCCCCAGCCAAGAGGCGAAGATGATCCACCATGCCGAGACGGAGTCGCCGACGCCGAGAAAGTCGGCGGCGACGAAGGCGCCGACGAAGAACGCCGCCGCCGCGAGCGCGGCGACGTTGAGGCCTCGGACGACCGCCGTCGGAGGGCGCGACGCAAGCACGGCGCGCGCCAGGAGCGACGGCGGAACGTTCGCGACGGCCTTGAACGCGGCGACGACCGCCGACGCGACCCACGTCGGAAGCGCCCGAAGAGCGTCGCGCACCGCGACGGCGCGCGACCGCGATTCGGGCGGGGCCCCGTCGATCCGTGCTGCGAAGAAGGCGGCCGACCACGTCAGCGCCGCCGGGGCGAACCACCACGGCGAAAGGTCGAGCCCGAACGCGTTCCGGAAAACCACGCCGAGCGCAAGCGCGCCGGAGACCGGCGCCGCGATCTGCAGGGTCCGGCGCAACCGCGTCGTGCCGCGGCCGAGCGCACCGACCCACGCCGCGCCGAGAAGCAGCGGCGGCGCGAAGAGCGCGGCGATCGTGACGCGGAGCAGGAACCCCGGGATCCGCATCACGCGACCGACCGCCGAGAGACGCGCCGCGAGGGCGTCGGAACGGTCGGGCGGGGCGGCGGGCGCCGGGTTCGGAGGAGGGGAGACGTCGGTCACGAGGGCCTCGAGCGCCCCACGCTACCGCGCGCCTTCCCCCTCCGTCGACCGCGCGAGGCGCCGGTAGGCGGGATCGCCGCCCCACAGGGCGCCCGCGATCCAGATCCACAGCAGATTCCACGGCGAGCCGCCGCCCTCCTGCACGTAGCGGACGACCACCGGCACCAGCGCCGCCACCGCGAGGGTGCGCATCACCGCGTTCCCGGTGCGCGGGGTCGCCCCGAGGAGCCGCAGCACGCCGAAGGCGAGGAGCGACGGGAGGCAGACGATCAACGCGAAGACCCCGACTGCGACGGACCACGGAGTCTTGTCAGGAGCGTCGGGCCGCGCGGCCAGCGCGGCGCCGGCAGTCACACTTTCTTCACACACTCGATCAACGTCACGGTCCATGGCGCGAACTCCAGCGTGGCCGAAAACGTGGACGAGAACTGGCCGATCTTCGTCCGAGGCCCGTTATTCGTGGTGCGGAAGACCTCTTTCTGACCGCTCGGCAGCTCGTCCCGCGTCGCGTTGAACGACACTTCGCGGGTGACGGGCGGCAGGATCGGGACGAGGTCGGTCCACGGCGGCACGATCGCGGCGGCGTCCGGGAAGGAGTACGCGACCATCACGCCGAGGGATCCGTTGACGTGCTTCCACGTCTCGGACGAGACGAGCGCGTCGGGGCCGTGGGTGGCGACCCACGTCTCCCAACCCGGCGCGCCGGGGGTCGCGTTCTCGAAGAGCTGGGCGCGCCAGTCGACCACGAGCGGGCGGTACATGCGCCCTTCGAAGTACGGGCGGCACGCCGGCAGCATCGCCCGGAGCTTGCCCGCCCACTTGATCCAGAAGTAGAGCGGCGAGTTTTCGACGGGATCCGAGAAGATCCGGGGGTTGTTCGGATCGAGGTCGAGCCCGTCGTTGAAGGCGAACACGCCCGACCGCAACCAGGACACCGTCGACAGCACGCAGAGGTAGGCCGCCTGGTCGGGATGGTTGCGCACGATGGCCGGCGTGCCGAACGCGCCCGAGAAACGGCAGACGTCCGAGTGGACCAGGTGCATGAGCGCGGCCCAGGCGCCCTGGTGGCCGAAACCGTCGTTGTGCGGCGTGAGGTCGACCGCCGAAACCAGCGGCTCGGCGGGCCACTCCGTGTACACGCCGCCGTCGCGACCGCCGGACGCCAGCGTCGTGCGCGTCGTCTCGAGGAAGGTCCGCTTGCCCGCCGCCAGCGCGCCGTACGTCCAGTTGACCGCGGCCGGATCGTCCTGGAAGTCGAGCGCCTGCGCGCCGTCGGGATCGTTCGCCGGATCGGTCGGCAGCAGCGCGCCCATCGCGTCGACGTAGAACCAGTCCGGCCCGCCCAGCCCGATCTCGTTGCGGATGCGGACGACGAGGTCGCGGGCGTAGTCGGCCAGGGCGGTCGCCGCGGCGAAGTCCATGAGGTACCAGCCGCCCTGCCCGTAGGCGTCCATCACCGGAGCGACCTTCGGCGCGCCGCTCCGCGTCTTGAGCAGGTACGCCGAGAGGTCGGCGGGGAGGCCGTGCGCGGACGCCCATTGATCGGCGCGCCAACCGTCGCGGTTGCGCGTGTCCTGGAATCGCGCCAGCACGTAGACCGACGTGCGCCAACCCTGAGCGCGCAGGTCGGCGAGGAAGCTCGTCACGTCGGGGCTGACGGCGCCGGCGTGCGCAGGGTCGGGCGTGAAGGGTTCGGCGTAGCCCGCCGGGTTCTTGTAGTCGTAGACGTTCAGCAGCGGCGCCGTGAAGCCGCATTCCGACAGCCACCGGGGAAGGTCGAGCCTCCACCGCTCGAAGTGCTTCGCCCCGGTGAACGACACGTGCAGATCGAGGTTCTTCGTGAAGGAACCCACGGCGGGCGAATCCGCCCACCGGCCGCGGTTGCGCCACGGCCGCGCCGCATTGGCGGCCCAGTTCCGATACCGGAGGGCGGCCTCGTAGCCGACCAGCGCGCCGTGGCGCGCCTGGCCCTTGAAGATTTCGAAGCGCACCGCGTAGGGCCGGCTCCACGTGAGGCCCGTCGCATACCGGCGATCGGCGAGGTGGAGGTAGTTGAGGAGGACGGCGGTCCCGTCGCCGAAGCCGCCGTAGAGCTTGGCGCTCATCGCGACGTCGTCGGACCACAGGTAGACGCAGTCCTGGGTCACCGAGTCCCAGAGGGCGCGGAACTGGCATTGATCGGTTCCCGCCACGAACGAGCCGCCCATGTGCGGCTTCCGCTCGACGAATCCGGTGGTGAACGGCGAGAGGCCGTAGAAGGTCTCCGGCGAGGTCGTGAACGGCGGAATGAGGAGCCTCGGGAAGTCGACGCCGCTCACCGCCCGCTGGCCCGAGCCTCGAGCCTCGACGAGCCGGAAGGCGAATCCCTGCGCCTCCTTGGTCACGGAAAGGACGACCCGCACCACGGGATCGACCTTCAGCGTCGCCGTGAAAAGGGTGAGCGACGCGTCCGGCGTCGTCATCACGACGTCCCAATCGGTCGCCGACCGGGTGGTCGCGACCGTCTGAGCGGGGGCCTCGTAGACGTACGCCGTGAACAGGTCCACCGGATTCATCGGAATCCGGCGCCCCACCGTGATCGCGGAGATGTAGCGGCCGAACACCGGGTGTACGGCCGTTTCAAGAGAACGGGCGAGCGCGGCCATCGCTACGACTTCATAGGTGCGAGAAGCCGTTCGTTGCCGCGGTCGGACTCGCCGCGACCGACGCCGCGTGCATAAGATCCGCCCGTGAAAGAGCGGTGGCGGCAAGCGGGCCTCACGGCGCTCTTCGCGGGTCTCGCGGCGCTGGAAATCGCCCACGGGGTCTCGCGACTCGACGCCATCCGCGCGGCCCGGGTCCAGGAGTGGCTCGACGCCGCCGCCGCGGCGCACCGCGAGGCCGCCCTCGAGCTGAGGACCGCGTTGGACGAAGAGCGCCGCCACGCGGCGTTCCTCGCCCGGACTCCGGCCGTTCGAGCCCTCGCCGACGCCGGCGAACGCGACGTCGACGGCGCGCGCGAGGTCGCGACGGCGAACCTGCTTGCGTACCTCGCGGCCTTCCCGACGGTCGACGCCGTGCGGGTCCTCGACCCCGCCGGCCTCGAGCTCGCCCGCGTCCAGCGCATCGGCGGCGGCGTCGGCGCGCTCCCGAAAGCGATGCTCTCGCGCACGCCCGACCCCGCGGCCGCCGACTTCGTCGCGCAGGCCCCGCCGGGCGGAGCGGCCCTCGCCGGGTTCTTTCACGACCCGACGCGCGTCGAGGCGCCGGAGTCCGAGCGGCAGTCGGCGCGTTACCTCGCCCGCATTCCCGCCTCCCGCGGCGGCGCCCTCGAACTGGCGGTCTACGTCTCGCCGACCCTCGCCAAGGTCCGCCGTTTCGCGCCGGCGCCGGGCGCCGCCTCGTACCTCGTCGACGCCGACGGCCGATTCCTGGCCGCATCCGACCGCGCCCTCGAGATCGGCGGCGCCCGCCCGGGCCGCCTCGCGGACACGGCGCCCGAAGTCGCGCGTGCGGCGACCGCCGCGCCGGCGGACGGCGCGACCGAGGCGCCGACCCCGGACGGCCGCGCGTTCGTCGCGCGCGTGGCGGAGACCCCGCGCGTCGCCCTGGTCACGGTCGTGCCGGACGCGCCGTTGCGCGCCGCGGTGACCGCGTCGCTCGAGGGCGCGTCGACGCGCATCGTCCTCGTGACGGTGCTGGTGACCGCCGCGTTGCTCGGCGCGCTGATCGTCACCCTCCGCCTCGCCGCGCGCGCCGCGCTGCAGAGACGCACCGCGTTCGAACTGGCCGAGTCGGAACGCCGGCGCGCGCTCGAGCGGCGCCTCGAAGCGGCCGACCGGCTCGGCGCGGTCGGCCTGCTCACGGCGGGCCTGGCCCACGAGATCAACAACCCGCTCGAGGGGATCGGCAACTACCTCGCGCTCCTCGAGCGCGCCGGCGCCGACGAAGAGAAGCGGCGCCGCTACGTCGAGGCGATCCGTCACGGCTTCGCGCGCATCCGCGACCTGGTGCGCGACCTCCTGGCGTTCGCGCGGCCGGGCGTCGTCGAAGGGACCTGCGACGGCGCGGCGGCCGCCGGGCACGCGGCGTCGATGGCCCGTTTTTCCGCCGACGGCAAAGACGTCGACTACGTCGTCGACCCGTCCGCGCATGCGGAAGTCGCCTGTCACCCGGGCCGCCTCGAACAAGTGTTCCTGAACCTGCTGCTCAACGCGGCGAAGGCGATCCGCTCCGCGGGCCGGGCCGGCGGTCGCGTCACGGTGTCCGCCGTGCGCGAGACCGCGCCGGACGGGGCGCCGCGCGTCGCGTTCCTCGTCGACGACGACGGGCCCGGCATCGCGCCCGAGAACCTTCCGAAGCTCTTCGATCCGTTCTTCACCACCGGCGGAGGGTCCGGCTTGGGCCTCGCCGTGACGTACGGCATCGTGCGCGCTCACGGCGGGGAGATCGTCGCGGAGAACCGCCCCGAAGGAGGGGCGCGCTTCGTCGTGCGCCTTCCCGCCGCCGCGCGCGCCGCCGTCCCCGTCGGAGCCCACCGTTCATGAGCACGCCGCCCTGCGTCCTGTTGGTCGACGACGAAGCGTTCGTGCGCGATTCGCTCTCGGAGATCCTGGTCGGCGAAGGCTTCCGCACGTTGACCGCCGACGGCGTGCCCGCCGCGCTGCGGCTGCTGGCGACCGAAGCGGTGCAGGCGGTGGTCACCGACCTGAAGATGCCGAGCGGCGACGGCGTGTCGCTGGTCGCCGAAGCGCGGCAGCAGGGCGTGTCGGTGCCGATCGTCGTGATGACCGGCATGGGAACCGTCGCCGACGCGGTGGCGGCGATGCGCGCCGGCGCCTACGACTTCCTGCAGAAGCCCGTCGACCCCGATCAGCTCACGCTGCTCCTCCGCCGCGCGGTGGAGCACCACGGTCTCCAGAAGGAGGTGCGCAACCTGCGCACCGCGCTCGACCGCCGCTCCGAAGAGCGGCTGCTGGCGGGCGACTCGGAGTCGACGCGACGCATCCGCTCGCTGATCGAGCAGGTCGCGCCGACCGACGCGACCGTGCTGGTCTCCGGCGAAAGCGGCGTCGGCAAGGAGATCGTCGCGGAGGAGATCCACCGTCGCAGCCGCCGTGCGGGCAAGCCGCTGGTGCGCGTCAACTGCGCCGCGATCCCCGACCAGCTCTTCGAGAGCGAGTTCTTCGGGCACCGCCGCGGCGCGTTCACCGGAGCGGTCGCCGACCGCACGGGGCGCTTCGCCGAAGCGGAGGGCGGCACGCTCGTCCTCGACGAGATCGGGACGCTCAAGGCGGAGATGCAGGCCAAGCTGCTCCGCGTCCTCGAAGGCGGCGAGTTCCAGTGCATCGGCGAGGCGCGCACGCGCGTCGCCGACGTGCGCGTGATCGCGGTGAGCAACGAAGACCTCGCCGCGCGCGTGAAGGAAGGCGCCTTCCGCGCGGACCTGTTCTACCGGCTGGCGATCTTCCCGATCGAGGTGCCGCCGCTCCGCAAGCGCAAAGAGGACCTGGCCGGAATCGCCCGCGCGCTCCTGGCGCGGCTCCGCGGTCGACGCGCCGACGCGCCCGAGGCCGCCGACGACCTGGACCCCGCGGCTCTCGCAGTCCTCGCGTCGTACGACTGGCCGGGCAACGTGCGCGAGCTGCGGAACGTGCTCGAGCGCGCGCTCATCGTCTCGGGCGGCCGCAACCCGGGCGCGGCGCTGTTCCGCCTGATCCTCGAGTCGTCGTTGTCGGCGCCGTCGCCCGCGACGTTGTCCGACGCGCCGAGCCTCGGCGGGGCCGACGAGTTCACGCTGCGCCCGAACCTCGACGCGGCCGAAAAGTCGCTGGTGCTGAAGGCGCTCTCCAAGGCGGGCGGCGTGAAGAAAGACGCCTCGGCGCTGCTCGGCATCGACCCGCGCAACCTCGGGTATTACCTCCGCAAACACGGGATCGAGACGTGAGGCGCCGCGGCGCCGCGCTTCTCGCGACGGCGCTCGTCGCCGCCTGCGACCGCGGCGATCCGGCGCCGGGCGCCGCGCCGACGACGGACGCGCCGTCCTCCGAGGCGTCGTCCGCCGCGCCGTTCTCCCGCCGCTTCGTCGACGTCGCCTCCGAGCGCGGCCTCGCCTTCCGCCACGAGACGGGCGGCGCCGGCGAGAAGCTGCTCCCCGAGACCCTCGGCGCGGCGGCGGTCGTGTTCGACCTCGACGGCGACGGCGCGCTCGACGTCTTCTTCGCCGATGGGCGTCCCGTGCGCGGCGGACCGGGCGCCGGGCGCTCGCGCCTCTTCCGCAACCGCGGCGACGGGACGTTCGAAGACGCTTCCGCGCGCCTCGGCCGCGCATT
>DASPNK010000207.1:0-4148 GCA_035626575.1 Planctomycetota bacterium
GGCAGGCACACGGTCTTCGGCGAAGTCGTCGAAGGCGACGCGACGCTGACCGCGCTCGAGAAGTGCGGCACGCAACCCGGCCGCACGACGGAGCGCCTCGTCATCGAGCAGGCGACGATCGAGGTCGTCCCCGGCAAGTGATCGCCCCCCGCTGACGCGCCGCTCCGCCGCGGCGCGTCGCTCCCCCGCACGGCGCGCGCCCTCCAAGGCGTCGCGCCGTCGTTCTTTACCGGCGGCGAAGAGCGGCGCCGCGCTCGGTCGGCGCTCGCGCGACGCGCCGCCGCCGCACTCGAAGCGTCGACGAACGCATCGAGCTCCGTCGCTCGAGATCGAAGATCGACGCCGTCTCGCGACGCGCCTGTGCGGTGCGCCGAATTCCTGACGTGGGAAGAGCGCTCTATCGCGAGACTCAAACAGCGCTCGCGCGACGCGTCGCCACCGCTACCGAAGCGCCCGCGGCCGTATCGAGCTCCGTCGCGCGAGCTCGATGATCGACGGTCTCGCGACGCGCCTGCGCCGCACGCCGAATCCAAACCCTCGCGGGAGCGCTCCGTCGCGAGACTCAGAACGCGCTCGCGCGACGCGATGCCGCCGCGCTCGAAGCGCCGACGGCCGTATCGAGCTCCGTCGCGCGAGCTCTATCCGTCCGTCGCGCGAGCTCTCCTATTTGACCTCGATCGTCGCCTTCACGATGGCGAGGCGCTCGACCGGCTTGCCGCTGGAGGAGCCGTACATCTCCAGCGTCGCGAGAGTCGTCGAGCCGTCGTAAAGCTCGCCGAAGACCGTGTGCTTGCCGTTCAGGTGCGGCGTCGGCACGAAGGTGATGAAGAACTGCGAGCCGTCGGTGCCGGGCCCCGCGTTCGCCATCGACAGGATGCCGGGCTTGTCGTGCTTGACCTTGGGGTCGAACTCCCCGTCGTACTGATAGCCCGGGTTGCCGGAACCGGTGCCGAGCGGGCAGCCGCCTTGGGCCATGAAGCCGGGGATGACGCGGTGGAACGTCAGGTCGTCGTAGAAGCCGATCTCCGTCAGGTAGATCGTGCTCGTCACGTGCATCGGCGCGGTCTGCGGCAGCAGCTTGAACTGCAGCCGGCCCTTGCTGGTCTCGAGGATCCAGTAGTACGACTTCTTCGGGTCGAACTTCCTGGCGGCGACGGGCTTGGAGAGCTTCGTGCGCCAGCCCGACTTCGCCGTGTCGATCTTCTTCGAAGCGATGAACTTCTTGATCTCGGCGAGCGCCGGGTCCTTCTCAGGCATGTCCGGTCCTTGACGGAAGCGTCGGAACGGCGGTTTTTAGGAGCGGGGCCGCTCGCGCGACCCCGCGGCGCCGCAGGGGGATAGAAGGTATCGGGTGAATGCCCGCCGCCCTACACCGGGAAGCGGAAGATCCCCTGCGACGCGATCGTTCGACGGCGGCCCGCAAGGGTCGCCGTGCGTCGGTCTTGCGACCGACGTGTTCAATCTTTGACGGGAGCCGCCGCGGCCTCCTGGCCGAGAATGCGGCGGATGTCGTCCAAGGTATGGCGCTTCTCCTTCAGCAGCTTGATGCGCTCCACGACGTCGAACACGTCTTCGTCGTAAAGCCTGTGGCCGGAACGGGTCCGCGATTTGGACCGGATCAGGCCGAGCATCGTGTAGTTGTGGAGCGTCTGCCGGCTCAAACCGGTGTGCTCCATCACTTCGCCGATCTTGAAGAGCTTGGGCGGGGCCTTCGCCACCGTCGTCCTTTTCCCATCCTGCGGCGGGTCCGCGAGCCACGGCGGAGGCGTGCCGCCCCGTTCGGCCGTGCTTGACGGAGCGCACTTTATAAACCGTCCATGCCCGGTCAAGCATCTTTTCCACAATCCAACTTTCTTCCTCGACCGCACGGGCAGGGTCGCCTTGGGAGCGTTTGCAGGCGGTTCCCATCTTGCCGGGCACGGCCGGTGCGCTCCGTTCGAACGCCGAACCGGAAAACTCAACCGGCGCAGGACGGTGGTCCGAAGAAGAAGGCGCCCCGACGCACCGCACGCCTCGACCGCCATGCGCATTCTGCTCGCCGAAGATTCTCCGACCGACCGCATGATCCTCATGCGCCTGCTCGCCGAAGCGGGCCATGAGACGACGGAGGCCGCCGACGGCGACGCGGCGTTCGAAGCGTATCGCCAGGGTTCGTTCGAGTGCGTGGTCACCGACTGGGTGATGCCCGGGCTCGACGGCGTCGAGCTCACGCGCCGCATCCGCGGGATGCCCGTGGATCGCCACGTCTACGTCGTGATGGTGACGGCCAAAGAAGGGCGGCGCGATCATCGCGCGGCGATCGAAGCCGGCGTCGACGACTTCATCTCGAAGCCGGTGGATCCGGACGAGCTGCGCGCGCGCCTCCGCACCGCGGACCGATTCCACGCCGTTCACGACCAGCTGCGGCGGAACTTCTCCGAGAAGCTGTCGCTCTGCAACAGCCTGGACCGCCAGGATCGTCGCTACCGCGACTTCTTCGCGCGGAGCCCGGACCCCACCGCGCTCCTCGACGCCGGCGGCCGTTTCGTCGAGCTCAACCTCGCGTGGTCGCGTGCGTTCGGCTACGCGCCCGACGCGCTCCAGGGGAAAGCCCTCGCCGATCTCGCGATCGACGACGACCGCGCGGCATGCGAGCGCTTCCTCGCCGCGGCCGAAGGCGACGCGTCGCCGCAGGACGTCGTCCTGCGCCTTCGCGCGGCGGGCGGCGACGTGCGCGAGGTCAGCGTCGGCGGCGCCGCGCTCGCGGCCGCCGCGGGCCTTCCGCGCCGGCTGATGCTGCGCGCGCTCGACCTCACCGAACGGCGCCTGCGGGACGCCGCGGTCCGCGAGCGCGAAAAGCTCGCGTCGATGGGCGCGCTCCTCGCGGGCGTCGCCGGCGAGATCGGCAACCCGCTCGCGCTGGTGCGGTCCAACCTCGTCGCCCTCAGCAAATACCTCGAGCGGACGTCGGCGCACGGCGCGATCGTCGACGCGGCGACGGCGGCCGCCGGCCGCGGAGAGGCGGACGAAGCGCGGCGCCTCGCGGGCGACGCCGACGCGGCGCGCAAGACGCTCAAGATCGACTTCATTCGGGGCGACCTGCCGGCGCTCGTCAAGCGCACGACGGGATCCCTCGATCGCGTGCTCTCGCTCGTGGCCGACGTCCGCGACTTCGCGGCGATCGACCGCGACGCGGCCGGCGAAGCCGACGTCGTCGAAGCCATGAAGTCGGCGGTGAACATCGTCGCCGTCAAGGTGCGCGTCAACGCCGAGCTCGTCTCCGACTACGGGCCCGCGCCGCGCATCCGCGGCAACCACGCGCACCTCGCCCAGGCGTTCGTCAACGTGCTGGTGAACGCCGCGGAGGCGATCCGCGAGCGCGGGTTCATCAAGGTCCGCACGTGGGAGGAGGACGGGCGCGCCTACGCCTCGGTCGAGGACGACGGGCGCGGCATTTCGCCCGACCACCTCGGCCGCGTGTTCGAACCCTTCTTCACGACCAAGCCCCTCGGGACCGGCGCGGGACTCGGCCTGAACATGACCTTCAACATCGTGCAGGCGCACGACGGCCGCGTGCGCATCCACAGCACGCCCGGCCGCGGCACGACGGTGACCTTCGACTTCCCCGCTCTGCCGCAGACGGGCGCGCCCGTCGTCGCCGAGTCGGTTGGCGCGGCGGTGCGCTCGGCGTAGGTTCCAGGACCGCGCGCCGCCGTCCCGCGTCGGCGGGTCGACGCATGCCCAAGCCGAGCCGCCGCGCCGCGCTCACCGCGCGATCCGCCGATCGTCACGCCCTCTACGAAGCCGCGGTTCAGGATCCCGAGCGGGACGTCCGCCTCCTCGAGCGCATCCACGCCCGCGTCGCGAAGCGTCCGCTCCGCGTTTTCCGCGAGGACTTCTGCGGCACGGCCGCGCTGTCGGCGACGTTCGTCCGCCGCGGCGAGGGGCGGCGCGCGATCGGAGTCGATCTCGACGCCTCGACGCTGGCCTGGGGACGCCGCGCCCACCTCGCTCCCCTTCCTCCCGAGACCCGCGCGCGCGTCTCCCTCGTGCGCGCCGACGTCCGCGCGCCGAGCCGTGTCCGCGCGGACCTCACGGCGGCGTTCAATTTCTCCTGGCAGGTGTTCCGCGCCCGCGAGGATCTTCACGCCTACTTCCGGAGCGCGCTG
>DASPNK010000208.1:0-2990 GCA_035626575.1 Planctomycetota bacterium
GACCGCGAAAAAACGCCGCAACCGCGCCCCTCTTCCCGCTCTGGGCGCGGCCCGCGAGAATCCCGCCCTTCCATGCGTCCCCTCCGCGCCGCGTCGATCGCCCTCCCGCTCTCCCTCTTCGCGTCGTGCGCGTCGCGACCCGCGCCGGCGTCCGGCGGCTGGATTCCGCCCCGCACCGAGGCCGAGCTTTCCGGGTACGCCCGCACGACCCGCTCCGCCGACGTCGAGGCGTTCCTCGACGCCTGCGTCGCGCGGGCGCCGGACGTCCTGCGCCGCGTTTCCATCGGCCGCACCGAAGAGGGGCGCGACCTCGCCGCGGTGATCGCCGGATCCCCTCCGCCGGAGAGCCTCGAAGCCGTCGCGCGCTCGGGACGCCCGGCGGCGCTCGTCATGGCGAACATCCATGCGGGCGAGGTCGAAGGGAAAGAGGCGTCGCTGACGATCGTCCGCGAAATCGCGGAAGGCCGCCACCGCGGCCTCCTCGACCGCGTCGTCGCGGTCTTCCTGCCCAACTACAACGCCGACGGAAACGAGCGCGTCGACCGCCGAAATCGCCCCGACCAGGCGGGTCCCGTCGAAGGCGTGGGCTCGCGACCCAACGCGAACGGCCTCGACCTCAATCGCGACTTCGTCAAGGTCGCCGCGAAGGAGACGCGTGCGCTCCTCGCCGCGGCTCGCGCCATGAACGCGCTGCTCGTCATCGACTGCCACGCCACGAACGGGTCGTTCCACGGTTACGACCTCACCTACGCCGGCCCGCTGAATCCGGGGACGGACCCCGAGCTCCTCGAGCTCGTGCGCGACGCGTTCCTCCCCGCCGTCAGGTTGCGGATGGCTGCGGAGGGCTTCCGAACGTTCGACTACGGGAACTGGGTCGACGAAAACGATCCGGCCAAGGGTTGGGCGACCTTCGAGCCGCGGCCGCGGTTCGGGAACTCCTATTTCGGGCTCCGGAACCGGCTGACGCTCCTCTCCGAGGCCTACAGCCACGATCCATTCGAGAAGCGCATCGCCGCCACGCGCGCGCTGACGCTGGCCGGCCTCGCGGAGCTGGCGCGGCGGGGCGAGTCGATCGCCGCCGCGTGCGCCGCGGCGGACCGCCGCGGGGAGGCGGGCGTCGAACCGCTTCCCACCCGGTCCGAGCTTCAGTTCACCCGCGCCCGGGAGCCGGTTCCGGTCGGCTCGGTGATCGAGACGCCCGACCCGGTCACGGGGCTCGTCCGGCAATGGGACTCGAACGTCTCGCGCGACGTCGAGATGCCGGTCTATCTACATTTCGACGGGGTCGGACGACGTCCCCTCCCGGCCTGGGGTTGGGCCGTGAGGCGGCCGTCGGGGCGTCTTCTCGAAGCGGTCGCGGCGCACGGCCTGCGCTTCCGGCGGTTGGAACGCGCGGCGCGGGCGGTCCTCCGGGAGTTCGTCGTCGCCGAGGCCGTACGCGCGGCGACGCCGTTTCAGGACGTCCGCCTGACCACGTGGCGGGGGGGCGATCGCGTGACCGCCGGGGAACTGCCGGAGGGGACGCTCGTGATCCCCTCGCGGCAGCCGGCCGCACGATTGGCGTTCAGCCTGTTCGAGCCCGAGTCCGAAGATGGATTCGGGACGTGGGGCCTCCTCGGGGCGGAGACGGGGGCCGACGGCGCGTCGACGTTCGAGGCCCTGCGGCTCGAAACGGCGCCCGACGCCTTCTGAGCGGGCGCGGTCGTCGGCGCTCAACGAGGCGTCGCGTCGGAACGTATCAAGTGCGGTGCGGTTCGACGGGGAGCGACGATGGCCTACAAGCAGGTGCTGATCCTCGGGGAGCATGATCCCGGTCACGACGCCCACGTCGCGATCGCGGACGCGCTCCGCGACGCGTCCGACCGCGCGGGGGCGGTGGTCAATACGCGTTGGCTGGGCGGCGACGACCTCGCCGAACGACCGGGGCTCGTCGCCGAGGCCGACGGCGTGGTCCTCGCCCCGCGCGGCCCGCGCGCGCATCGGGTTTTCCCGGCGCCGGTGGTCGCGGCGCTCCGCACCGTGCGCGAGCGGCGGATCCCCTTCCTCGGTCTCGGGGACGCGCACGAACTGGTGCTGATCGAGCTCGCCCGCAACGTGCTCGGCATGGCGGGCGCCGGCAGCACCTACTACGACGACGACCTGAAGGACCCGGTGGTCAAGGAGCTGCCCGAGCCGCGGAGCGGACGTCGCCCGCGCCTCCTCGACGTGGCGATCCGCGACGACGCGGTCCTCGGGCCCTACCTGCCGCGCGGGCGCCGCGAGGAGCCGGCCCGGCTCACCCACGGCGTCAACGCCGATTACGCGGTCGCGCTCGAAGAGGCCGGGCTCCGCGTCGCCGGAACCGACGTGCTCACGCAGCGCCCGTGCCTGTGGGCGCTCGAGGGCGCTCCGTGGCACGTCACCGCCGCGTTCCTGCCGCAACTCGGCGGGAGGCCGGGCGCTCCGCACCCGCTGTTCGCCGGGTTCGTCGCGCACGTCGTCGGCGCGGCCTGAACCGGGCCGGGACGGCGTGCGCCCGTCGTCCCGGCCGCGTATCACCGGCCTTCGGCGGGTCTCGCCCCGCCGACGCCGACGCGAGGAGTCGAGATGTCTCTGAATGCGCTCCGGCGCGGCCTCGAAGAGGTCGTCGCCCAGGAACCCGGTTTCGTGGAGCTCCGGTTCCACCGCAAGACGTCCCGGTCCGCCGTGGTCGAAAACGGCCGCGTGGAGAACGCCGCGGTCCGCCGTCGCGGCGGCGTCGGCGTCCGCGTGATCGAGAACGGTTGCTTCGGCTTCGCGTCGTGCGGCACCGCCGACCCCGCCGAAGTGCGGCGCGCGATCGAACGCGCGAAGGTCGCGGCGCGGAAATCCGCCGAGCGTCGGGTCGACAAGCTTCCGCCGCTTCCCGCCGCCGGCCTCGTGCGCGGCCACTTCGAGACCCCGGGCGTCGAGGAGTGCGAGAGCCGTCCGTTCGAGGCGAAGGTCGAGCTGGTGCGGGCGACGGAGGCGCG
>DASPNK010000209.1:0-5426 GCA_035626575.1 Planctomycetota bacterium
TCGGGATTCGCCGCGTCGGCGAGCGCGATCGTCACTTCGTTGCCGGGGATCTCGATCTTCCCGGTCTCGGGCTCGTAGCGGAACCCCGAGACGGCGTCGCCGACGAGCCAGCGATCCGCGCCGCGGGCGACCAGGTTGGCCTGGTACTTTTTCTCCGCGCCCGGATGTAACTTGAGGCCGACGAGTTGTGCCGTTGCGGGCGCCCCGCAAAGAACGAGACAGGCCAGGGACGGGAGAAGACCTGAGCCGCGGATGGGCATGTCGGAACTCATCAGGGAAAGCGTGACGGGTGGCCGGAGCTTAACCCGTCCGTCCACGCAAACGCCCGTCCCGACCTCGACGGCCTTCGAGTCGTCCGGCGTTTCCGCGGCGACCGGAGCGCCCCGCCGGTCCGAACGCGTCGCCTCGCGTGCGTTTTTCATCGCCCTCATCGGCCTGGGGCTCCTCCGGGTCGCGCTGACGGCGCCGTTCCCCTACGTCGCCCGGAACTACGTTTACGACGACCTGCGGTACGTCCGGTCGGGCGAAGCGCTGGCGCGCGGCGACTGGCTCGGGCCGTACGACCACACCACGCTCTCCAAGGCGCCCGGGCACGCTCTCCTGCTCGCCGCGAGTCGCCTTTCGGGGATCCCCTATCGCCTCGCGGAGACGGGGTGGTACGTGCTCGGCGTCGTCGTCTTCGCCCTCGGCCTGCGCCGGCTCGGTACGGGCCGGGTCGGTGCGCTCGCGGCGGCCGCGGCGGCGGCGTTCGCGCCGGCCTTCCTTTCCGACGCGACGTTCTTCGTCCTGCGCGAGACGTGCGTCGCCGGCCAGTCGCTGGGTCTCGCCGGGCTGGCGTTCGCCATGCTCGCGCCCGGGCCGCTCAAGCCGCGCATGGGCGCGGCGTGCGCGTTCGGCCTCCTGCTCGCGTGGTTCGCCTTCACGCGCGAAGACGGCGTCTGGATCGCGGCGCCGCTCGCCTCGGCCGCGGTCGCCCTGGTCGCGTCCGAGCGGCGGCGGCGCGGATCGTTCGCCGCCGCGTTCGGCGTGCTGCTCGCCCTCTCCGCGCCCGCCGCGGTCGCCGTGCCCGCGGCCGGCGCCGGGATCCGGGCGCTCAACCGGGCGTGGTACGGCGCGCCGGTCGCGGTCGAAGCCGAAGACCCCGACGTGCGTGCCGCCGAAGGGGCGCTGGCGCGCGTCGCCGCGGGCGCGTGGAAGCGGTACGAGGGCGTGCCCGCCTCCGCGCGCGAGACGCTGTACCGCTCGTGCCCGACGTTGGCCGCGGCGCGGGGGGTGTTCGAGACCCACTACCGGTTCCCGGCGTCGGTCGACGCCGAAGGCGAAACGGTGCTCCATTACCAGGCGTTCATGCTGCGCGACGCCGGGAACGCGGCCGGCGCGTACCGCTCGTGGGACGCGATGACCGCCTGGCGCCGGCGGTTCGCCGAGGAGATCGACGCCGCCTGCGACCGCGGCGAGGTCGCCGCCGGCGCGCCGCGGCGCGGCGTCTGGCCGCTGCTCAAGCCGGAGCTCCTGCCGGAAGCGGCGACGGCGGCGGCGGAGTACTTCGCCGACTTCTGGCGGATGCGGTTCCGGCCCGCGACGCTCGGTCCGAATACGACCGCCGCGGCGGACCCCGACGTCCGCGCCCTCTTCGCCGCGGCGACCGGCGGAGCCGAGCCGTCGGTCGACGCCCTCATGAACGCGCGGTGCGACGCTCTCGCGCTGGTCTTCGTCGCGACCCGGAAGGCGGCGCCGTGGCTGGCGCTGCTGGCGGCGGCGGCGATCGTCGCGCGGCTCGCGCTGCTCAGGCGGGTCCCCGCCGATCTCCGCCTGCTGCCGATCGCCTTCACGCTCGCCGCCGCCGCCGCGACGTCGGCGATGCTGGGCATGGTGCGGGCGTACTGGTTCCCGATCGCGTTCGACTACCAGTACCGCGCCCACCCGTTGTTCGCCGCGGGGTGCGCGGCCGCCGTCTTCGAAGCGTGGCGCGCCGGCTCGATCGCGGCCTTCGGCGACGCGCCTTCGCGTCGCGCGCGACGCCTCCGGCGGACCGCCCGGTTCGTCGCGGCCGCGCTCGTCGTCGGCGCCGCGGCGGCGACCCTCGTCGACGCCCGGGGCGATCTCGTCTGCTGGGCGGTGAAGGGCGTCCCCACCGACGCCCTCGCGCCGCTGGAGAACCCCGAACGCTTCCGGCCGGTCGCGCGCCTCGAAGGCGCCGCCGCCTGGGACGCGCCGGCGGGGCGCGGGCTGCCGGTCGCGTTTGCGGGGGCCGACGGACGCCTGATCCTGCGCTTCCAGGCGCCGGCCGCCGACGCCGTCGACGTCGAAGTCGACCTCGACGTGCGCGAGGCGCCGTCCGACGGCGCACTTGCGATGATCGGCCGGCGGTCGCATCACGAAGGCGTGCCGATCGCGGCGCGCCTCGCGGCGCCGCTCGGCGGGCTCGGCGAACGGACGCTGCGGTTTCCGCTAAAGACCGCCGGCCTCGCCCAGCTCGAGCTCGCCGCCGACGGCGGGTCGACGCCGACGCGCGTCGTGATCCGCGGGCTGCGCGTCCTCGACGCGGCGGACTGACGCCCCGACGACCGGCGCGGGCGCCGCCGCGGCGCCCCAGGCGAAGCGTCGCTTCAGCCGCAGGAACGGGCGCTCGAACACGACGTAACTCGCCGCCGCGACGACGGCGGCGGCGGCGAACGTCGCGGCGAACCGCGCCGCGGGCCTGCCGTCGAGCGCGCCGCCGGCGACTCGGCCGATCGCGCCCTGCACGAGGAGGTGCAGCAGATATATGCCGTAGCTGATCGCCCCGAGCGCGGCGATCGGGCGCCATCGGAGGAGTCGCGCCCCGACATGATCCGGCCGCGCCGCGCAGGCGAGCACGAGGCCGGCGGCGGCGACGTCCGCGAGCGCCGGGAAGTCGAGGTCGACCGGGACGGCGAGGACTCCGACCAGCGCCGCGGCGGCGAGCGGCGCGCTCCAGCGGCGCGCGAACGTCGGCGCGAGCGCGCGACGCCCCGCGGGCGACGCCCAGACGAGCGCCGCGAGGACGCCGAGGACGATCGCCGGCTGCAGCGTGAGCACGGCGCGCACCAGGAACGCGTCGACGGACAAGGCGCCGGCCGCGACGCCCGCCTCGAAGGCGCGGTTCAGGACGAGGGCGCCGAGCGCGACGAACGCCCCGCGCCGCGGGCCGAGCGCCGCGAGGACCGGCGGCCAGAGAAGGTAGAACTGCTCCTCGCACGCGAGCGACCAGGCGTGGCCGAACGGCGCGTCGCGGTCGTCGGCGAAGTTCGAGGCGTAGGACAGATACAGCGGGAGGACGCCGAAGAAGCGGCGCGACGTCGCTGCGCCGAACGCGTCCCAGGCGGCGAGCAGCGCGTAGACGCCGAGGGTCGCGTAGTAGAGCGGGAAGATGCGCAACGTGCGCCGCGCGTAGAAACGGCCGAGGGAGATGCGCCCCGTCGCCGCCCGCTCGCGCAGGAGCAGCGTGGTGATCAGGAAGCCGCTCAGCGCGAAGAAGAGCGTGACGCCGTGGCGGCCGCGGCCGGCGAGCGTGGCGTCGGAACACGTCGAGCCGCCCGCGTGATGCCAGACGACGGCCGCCACGCTGAAGGCGCGGAGCCCGTCCAGGGACGGGAAGCGGGCGGGCTCGGACATGCGGACCTCGGGCGCGCGGGCGACCGAAGTTCATAGATTCCGCGACGGGAGTCCGCACGTCGCGCGCAGTTCCGGAAGCGACGCGACCCTCCAGGGCCGCGAGGCGCGAGGAGGGTCGCGATGGAGCAGATGGGGATCGAACCCACAACCTCTTCGTTGCGAACGAAGCGCTCTCCCAACTGAGCTACTGCCCCGGGAAGCCCCGTCGGAAGAGGACTTCCGGCGGGAGCGGCGATGGTAGACGCCGCTCTAACGGCGTTCAAGAACGAGCGCGCGCGCCGCGCGCGGCGAGAGCTTGAAGCGCCCGAGCTGCGCGCGCAGTTCATCCATGCGTCCGGCCAGCGTCTCCGCCGACGCGGCGATGCCGTCGACGCCCTGCGCGGCCCGCGCGACGACCCGCGCCGCCGAGCCGATGCCGGCGGCCACGCCGTCGCTCGCCCGCGCCTGCCGGCCCTGCGCCTCGGCCATGCCGGCGACCATGCCGCGGATGCTCTCGGCGCCGCCGACGATGCGCTCCAGCGCTTCGCCCGTGCGGTCCGACGACGCCATGCCGTCCTCGACCTCGCGGGTGCCGACGCGCATCTCGGCGACGACGCAGTCGGTCTGCTCGCGGATGAGCGACACCGATTCGGCGATGCGGCGCGTGGCGGTCGTGGTCTGGTCGGCGAGGCGCTTCACCTCCTCCGCCACGACCGCGAAACCCTTGCCGTGTTCGCCCGCGCGCGCGGCTTCGATGGTGGCGTTGAGCGCCAGCAGGTTCGTCTGGCGCGCGATCTTGTTGATCGTGGAGAGCACCGCGCCGATCTGGACGCCCGCCTCCTTGAAGCGCTCCACCGACGCCGCCGAGCGACCCACCGCCTCGGCGATGCGCCGCATGCGCGCGACGGTGTCCCGCACCGCGGCCCCTCCGGTGCGCGCCGTCTCGCCGTTCTGCGACGCGGCGGTCGCGGTGGCGCCGGCGGCCTCCGAAGTGCGCTTGATCTCCTCGTTCATTTCGGCGACCGACGTCGCCGTCGACTCGGTCTCCCGCACGTGCTCGCGCATCGCGTCGGCCAGCGTCGCCGCCGCCGCGCGGATTTCGCCGCACGCCGCGATCGAGGCGTCGGCCGTCGCCGCCACGGCTTCGATCATCTCGTGCACGTTGTCGAGCGCGCGGTCGAAGCCCGCGTACAGCTTCGCGATGTCGCCGTCGCGCCCGTCGGTGCGCAGCCGCACCTCGAGGTCCCCTTCGGCGAAGCGTCCGATGGCGACGAGCATCTCGTCGACCGAAGCCGCCAGAGTCTCCTTCTGGGACGACAACGCGCGCTTGCCTTCGCGGAGCGCGCAGGTGGTGGCGTTGAAGGCGGCGAAGAGCTTCCCGATGTCGTCGTCGCGGTCGGCCTGCAGCGTGACCTCGAGGTCGCCCTTCGAGAGCGCGTCCATGGCGCGCAGCATCGTCTCGACGGAGCGCGCCAGGTCGGCCCGCTGCTCTTCGGCGGCGGCCTTGCGGCGGCTCGCCTCGGCGGCGGAGCTCTCGGCGGCGCGCAACGCCTCGGCGAGCCGTTTCTGCTGCGCCTCGATTTCGGTGCGCGACGCGCGGAGGGCGGCGGTCATCGCGTCGAGCCCGCGGCCGAGGCCGCCGATCTCGTCCCGTCCGGTCTCGGCCACGCGCGCGTCGAGGTCGCCTCTCCGGATGCGGTCGGCCACGTCGCGGATCCGAGCGACGCGCGCGACCACGCGGCGCCGCAGGGCCCACGCGACGCCGCCGACCAGCGCGCACAGCGCGGCGCCGACGATCGGAAGCAGGCCCC